>JAJSZR010000014.1 GCA_030262715.1 Deltaproteobacteria bacterium | reverse complement strand
TCTTTTGTTAGATGGTCCATTACACAGATAGCATACAAAATTAAATTTCATTTGTCTACGCCTCTTCTCACTTTTTTTTAAAAAAATGTGGGGGGGAGTGAATGATTACTAAATTTTTTGTATAGACCTTGAGAGGATGGATTGTCAAATTTAAAAAGTGATGTCGAGCAGGGGAAAAATTAGATTATTCTTTTTCAGAATTTATTGCTTTTAGAGCACCTCCACTGGAACTTTTTTATACTGATTGCCACTTTCTGGTTCAGCAAACATCTGCTGATTTATGTCAACATAATGGCCGTTGCATTTCTACCGGTCAGGCCTTCCCTCCTGTAAGAGAAATAGTCTTCGGAGCATGCTGTACATATGCGGCTAAGCTCTATCTGTTCAGAAGGCAGCCCGGCAGATCTGAGCTGCCAATGAGTTATGGCCCAGAAATCGAAATGGGCCGAAGCAGTTTGAAAATCATGGAGAGTCCTTGGGAGTAAACTTTCCCAATCCTTAAATTCCGCACAACACGGCCCCAGAGATGGGCTGACAGATGCCCAGAGATTTTGCGGACGGGAAGAGTAAGCCTTGGCCATCTTTCTCACTGCCTTAATAAGGACGCCTGAAACACTTCCTTTCCACCCGCAATGTATATTGGCTATTGCCCTCTTTTCCGGGTCATAGAGAACCACGGCCTGGCAATCGGCATGTTGTATTAACAGGGCCACACCTCGCACGTCAGTCAATAAGCCATCAACACCAGCAAGGCTTTCCTCCTGAACAGGTCCTTCCACCACTGCGAGGCGGCTACTATGAGCCTACCTGGAACTGATCAATTCCCTGGCATCGAGTATTGTGCGGATGATTTGCCGGTTTTCCTCTACGGCCTCTCGGTCATCGCTCACATTGAGACCGATGTTGAGATCATTATAAGGTGGCAGACTCACGCCGCCCCACCTGGTGAAACTCATACAGCGCAAACCTTCAGCCTGGCCATCCGGGAGGTATGGTAGCATAGGCCTCTTAACCCTTGAACGGTTACCAAAGAAATTACGCAAGGCCCGCGCCAGAACATTTGATCAAGCTGAATTTTTCATCTTCTTCTAACATTTTTACCTTGCCGAGCCCAAAGCATTCGGTCACCCATACGTTTGTGTGAAGGTGATTGCTTATAGAGTCTGTGGTCCAGTGACTCTCTCCACCTGCCAGTATTGCCGGAAGCAGTATTTGATCGGAAAGGTATTTGTCGCAGGTTGCGTCACTATCCAGAAAGGCCAATAATCCAGAGACCGCTTCATCAGCAACCTTCTCAGCAGGCTTGCCTCTTGCGCCCAGTCCGGTAAAACCACCATATCTCCCCTGGCCGGATATCCAGCAGAACAATAGACTACCTGGACATGTGGCAGATCCCTCCAATTCTTCTATTTCAACCTTTACACCTTTGCCCTCCAAAACAGATTTTGCTTGTGCGGACTGCCTTTTCCTAACGTGGTCAGGCAAGCGGGCCGTGGCAGAAATGGCCTTGGTACGGACTTTTTCTTCTCTTTGGGAAGCAGGCTTGAAGGCACTAAGACCCTTTGATGGCAAGATTCTTGTCCTTACTATCCCTCCTCCTTTTGGGTAGTAACCCCATTTCTCAAGTTCCATTTTAAATGATAACCCCATGGCGGACACGGCAGGTCTGAATACCAGGTCAATATAGTGAAAGCACGGGCTCCACGGGACATGGGTGCCACCCACAAAAGTAACCTCGGAAGCACCTTGAGAAAGGGCCAACGGAAGGAGCACGGTCTGGAAGACCAACATGACAGAGCCTGCGGTACCTATGGCAAAGCTATAATGTCCCGGCTTGACTTTGTCTGGGATAAATATCAGGCGCTGTGAGCCGAGCTCAGCTCCTTCCAGTCGGGCTCCACATACCGAGGCAGCCGCCTTTACACAAGTTAAGTGCTGTGGACGAAGGCCTGGCCTTGGTCTTCTGGCACGAATATTTTGGATTTCAATGGCCTGTCCGGTGATTATGGAAAGAGTCAGCGAACTCCTCAAAATCTGGCCTCCGCCCTCTCTATAGGAACCGTCGATAATAATCAATGGCTTTTACCGTGCAAATAGCTCATAGCTTATAAGTGATAGCTAATTAGGGGAACTGGTATTCAGCAACCATGAACTATGAGCTAAATTTGATAAACTATACCATATCCGGTCAAAACTGGATTTGCTCGTGCAAACTTTTTCAAAGCTGTCTGCAACTTGACTGTATAACCGTAAAGAGATAAGGGAGAGGTAATATGAGTAATTTGCAAACAACTATCGGGGGCAAAGTAATGTGAAGCAAGATATTCCTCGCACGTGCATAGATCCGTCAGGAGTTTTTATTTGTGCCCTTCACCAGCCATCCTATAAAGTCGTAAACCTCAGGCAGACTGACGCCTTGGCCGTGCTGGGCCATGATTCAGACGGCAATGCAATCAATAACCAGGTCAACTTCCCCCGGGGCGACCTTGTTATTAATAATGCAAGTAAAGTCTATGAGATCCCAAATGCCTTTCCTTTTTGGGGTGCTACATACATCCTTTATGACCATGCTGAGCAATTCTCAAAGGACCCGGAACGATTTAGATTCAGGAGATGCAATGAGGAATCCGGCAAGCCTTCGCCATTACTGAAAGACCTGTTGAATGGGTGCTTAAAAGGCTCGAACGAAAAGGCATACTCCCTGAAAGATCTCCCGAGATCCGTTCTCTTGTCCTTGGCCCAGACGTCCAGAGACCCTGAACTCCTCAAGGCCATTGTACGTTTGGCATGTAAGTTTGAATTGGACAGTAACAAGGACCCAGTTGGTGTGAAATATGAAAATGATAGACAAGGCCGACTCAAACTGGCTTTAATTGACCAGGAGCTCTTTGAGGTGCTTGGTAACAATATAGCCTGTCCGGATAATTACAAGCTGGCCATGGTATTAATACCCGGAATTCAGGGGAGCAGCCCGATTGTCGGCGAGTATACATCCGGACCTCAGACACATATATGGGAATACCTCAGAGCCGACAGCTACGTCCCATGGGGTCATTATGCATCTAATATGGCCCACGATTGTGTCAGGTATAGGGCAGCGGAGCTGCTTCCCGAGGATGTAACGGGCCTGCGCTACCTCTATTACCAGCGTGTTTATATCCAAATGGCCCTTAACCTCAATATTACGCAGGAAATTGCCTGGAAAGACAAAAATACCATATCAGGTCCTGAGCTTGAATCCTTGAGACAGGCAGTTATGGAAGAAGTTGCAAAGAGGCTGGAGAAAGGAGAAGAGCTACCTCACACAGCTACCCTTTGGGGCTGGAACTATGGCTTTGATTTTTCTCCATCAGGATACAGATTACACGCATCCCACCAGCAGATTCATCAGCAGTTTGCCCTGATATCTCCCAATGTGAAATCCATAGACACAGAGGGTACTGACTCAAAATCAATTCCAACCTATGCAGTTGGAGATCAGGTAGCCCACTTTACTGCTCTTTATGAAAAGGCCTATGGCCAGCCTTTTTTTAAAACCTATCTGAGGGCAATCCGTTCCAATAAACGGCTGGACAAGAAAAAGGACCTGCCATCAAGTTTGATTGTTCACGAGGATGAAAACGTTATGATCCATGTTCCCAAAGCCCAGCGCTTTCATGGCGAGGTCCAGATTATGACCACTTGCCAGGTGGGTAATGTGCTTGAGGCAGGCCCGGAGGTCCGAAATTCGCTGGACCAGTGCATCAGGCTCGTAATCCGGACCTTGGATAGGCTGGGGGCCCAGATGGTCACGGGCTACGAAATCTCAAAGCGCTTCAATAATCCGGATATGGATCAGCGCCTCTTTTACTGCTTTCTGCCCAGACTCCCCGGTTCCCCTGGTGCTTTCAGCGAGAGACAGGAAAGATGGATCACAGGTCACTACCCGGAGGATTACGCAGAGGCCTTCAGAAGGGCCATGAAATCGTAATTATTCACGGCTATATGAAATCAGTCCAGGCTGACTGAGGGAAACAATTTCTGATCCGTATGAGGCAGGAACAGGCACGAGACATAGTGTTCCATGAACCTCGGGTTGTCGCTGAGGTCAAAGTGCGTCATCATCTGGGCGACCTCATACAGCTCTCTTACAACAGGCCACGAAATAGCCGAGGCCTTTGCCCCGAGGAGAGAGCTGTTGCCTGCGAAAAAGAATCGGTCCCTTGGAATATCAGGAAGCAGCCCTATGGTGATGGCTTGGTTAATATCCAGATAACTTCCAAAATTGCCAGCCAGTATTACCCGTTCCAGATCTTCGAATCCCATACCTACTGATTCCAGTAAAGTAAAATAACCGGCAAACATGGCACCTTTTGCCCTGATAAGATTCTCAATGTCTGCCTCTGTAAAAACAATATCCTGGCCTATGGAAGTAGATTCTGCCTCTATTAATACATATTCCCAGCCATCCCTGCCAAGGCGGACCCTTTCTGTTCCCAGGTCGGTATGAAACTTTCCCTGCTGATCCAGCACACCTGTTATGAAAAGACCTGCGAGCAGGCTGATTATACCTGATCCACATATTCCCTTGGCCTTTCTGCCGCCAATGGTCAAGACCATAGGTTCAAAAGTCCCGGGATGTATGTGAACCACCTCCACCGCCCCTGTGGTGGCGCGCATGCCGTACTTTATCCCGCCTCCTTCAAAGGCAGGACCTGCAGAGCAGGCTGCACAGGCCATCCAGTCCTGATTTCCAAGGACGATCTCTCCGTTTGTTCCTATATCTATAAAGAGCGTAAGTTCCGGATGGTGGTTAAGACCCACACCTACGACTCCGGCCACGATATCTGCGCCAACGTAACTGGCAACACAAGGGCCTAAAAACATGCGCACGTGCTCCGGAACATTTATACCTGACCCTGTGGCCCTTACCGGGGGGAACTGGGTAGCAACAGGAGTATAGGGTTGGGTCCTCAAAAAACGCGTATCAAGTCCGAGAAGAAGGTGAATCATTACGGTATTTGCAGCTATGGTAATGAAACTCAAGGCATCCTTCTCACGGCCCGTGTCTGAAAAAAGTTCCTCTACGAGTCCATTTAGGCATTCAATTATCTTTTTTTGAAGTGTCTTAAGACCTTCTTTCTTTCTTGCAAACTCTATACGGGAGATGATGTCTTCCCCATAACTGATCTGCGGATTGTAATTGGATGCCTCTCCCAGGACCTCTCCGTTTCCAAGATCCACTAACTGAGCTGACACAGTGGTAGTTCCTATATCCACGGCCACAGCCAGATGCTGGCCTGTGGTATCACCGGGCTCCACACGAATTAGACGACGGACATCTTTCTTTGCACCCTCCATCAAACTGACCGTGACTCTCCAGTCATTGTTCCGGACAGATTCCGGCAGATTAAAGAGGATCTGGCTATCTACCTCCAGTGAAATTGCCTGGAGCCTGCCCTGAACAACTTCACGCTTTAGCCTGTCAAGGTCACTTGCACTGTCCTTAAGGCTTGGCTGAGGCAGGTTAATAACGTGTTTTCGCACTGCAGGATGCAGCTTCCAGCTAATGACCTCGCCCTGGGCCTTGATCCATGATGCAGCCTTTCTGGCCATAGGCCGTCTAAGTACCTTTCGGTCCATCTCATACTCAACTGGTACACGGACCACCACATCTGAGACCGGAAAGGTGGCACAGGCCTTCCATCCCCCTTCCGGCAAGGCCTCTCCCTGGACCTGACCTTGTTCCAGGAAAATGCGGCACTTGTTACATGCCCCTGCCCCACCGCATAAGGAATTAATGTATACTCCGGCCCTCATAGCTATCCTTAGCAAATTTTCATCCTGGTCTGCATTTACAGCCACATTAGCTGGCAAAAAGGTCACGTTAGGCATAATTAAAATAATCCTATTCCCTCACAATATTATCGGTTTTTTTGGCATCCTTCATTCGCCGGTTTACACTTATTCCCCAAAAGGGTGCATTATAGAATCGAATGTTGGATGCCGAAACTAGAAATTGGAAATTGGAAATTGGATAAAAACTGAATAACAATTCGATTAATCAGCTCTAATTTCAAGTTTCTAATTTCTAATTTCAAATTTCACCGCCAAAGTACATAATGAACAAAGTATAAACTACTTTTGGCTTGCTATGTAAGGATGCCTGTTTTTTGATATTATTGACAGAATTGTACTACGTCCTGCAAATTCGAGTTTGTTTTTGGAAAGAAAATTAATTCGCACCATTCTTGCGGGAGCTCCTATAATTATGATAGCATACTAAAGTTTGCTTCGCTCACAATTGGAATGTTGGATTAATGGAATAATGGAATAATGGGTCCTGGGTAGGTTGGAGAAATTCCGAGACGTTTAATTAAGGAGATCTGTGGGTATGAAAATCCTTATAACCGGCGGGGCAGGTTTTATAGGTTCAAATGTGGCAGGTGCTTACATAGAGGCAGGTCATGAAGTTGTAGTAGTAGACAACCTGTACACAGGAAAACGGGAGAACCTGCATCCTGAGGCAAAGTTCTATTTAATGGACATCAGGGCCCAGGAGATACACAAGCTACTGGAATACGAAAAGCCGGAGGTGATAAATCACCATGCAGCGCAAATCTCTGTCCCTGCTTCTGTGGAAGATCCCGGATTTGACGCCTCAGTGAATATCGAGGGTTTTATCAACTTGCTGGAAGGTGCCAGGAGGGTCCGGACACGCAAGGTCATATTCATATCCTCAGGCGGGGCCATCTATGGAGAGGCTGAAGAGTATCCTACCTCTGAGGTCTATCCCCCGCAACCCCTGTCTCCTTATGCCATAGCAAAGGCGGTTTCAGAAAACTACCTTCACTTCTACGAGTACCAATACGGATTGAACTACACTGTTCTACGATATTCTAACATCTATGGCCCTCGACAGATACCTCATGGTGAAGCAGGGGTGGTGGCCATTTTCATGGACAGATTCCTTGAAAATAAGCCTAGCACGCTTTATCACTTTCCCTCTGAGCCCGAGGGCATGATCAGGGATTACTGCTATGTAGGAGATGTCGTGGAGGCAAATCTTCTTGCCCTTGAGGCAGGAAACAAAAAGGCCGTAAACATAGGAACCGGTGAGGAAACTAGGACCCAGGCCCTCTTTGAGGCCCTCTTTGATGTGATTTCCAGGAAACGCCCTCTGGACAACTCTCTCAGGACACCAAACAGGACCTCTGCAAGACCGGGAGATCTCAAAAAAAGCTGCCTAAAGATAGATCTGGCTGAGGAGGTACTGGGCTGGAAGCCAAAAACAGTCCTTTCTGAAGGAATTGAAAGGACTTTGGACTGGAGAATAGGCCAATCAAATGAGTGAATGGATTATCTGTGTGGGTCTGTGGTTAAGAATTCAGTGATTGGATGTTCTATTCAAGCATGAAACAGTCGGTGTCAACTTTCAAAATGGGAATTTTCCAGTTCACTCCCAAGGAAAGAGATATCCATGCCAACTGGAAGAAAGTTGAATCCGCAACCAGTGAAACCGCAGAGGCTGGAGCGGAATTGCTTCTACTTCCTGAGCTATGGGCGACAGGTCCTCTCTATGAAGCTGACGAGTATCTGGCCCATGAAATCCCCGAACTCCTGTTCAAACTGAAGGTTTTAGCAGAGACAAGTGGAATACATATAGTCGGCACACTTCCTGAGTTAGCCGTGGAGGAATCAGGGGAGAAGCTCTTTAATACTACCTATGTAATCGGCCCTGATAATACGTTTCATACCTATAAAAAGATCCATCTCTTTGCCCCGATGGGAGAGGATCATCTCTTTAGCCCCGGGACTGATCCTGTTGCCCTGTGGGTACCTCTCAGGAAAGCCGAACTGGGACTGGGCCTGATAACCTGTTTTGATCTGCGTTTTCCTGAACTTGTCCGTCATCTTATATATCAAGGGGTGGACTTAGTGCTCTTGTCGGCCTTATGGCCACTTAGCCGGAGACATCATTTAGAGCTCCTGATGGAGTCGAGGGCTATTGAAAACCAATGTTTTATGGCAGGTGCAAACGCCTGGGGCATGCTTCGAGACACAGAATTTGGTGGAGGTTCTAAAATCATAGGACCTCGAGGGGAAATCCTTGCAAGGGCCTTTGACGGAGAGACAATCGTCTTGGCTGAGCTGGATATGGATGAGATACACTCTGCACGGCAGGATTTCTTTACTGCACATGCACCAAGGTCCTGGTGGCCAAAGGCTAATCCGAAGATACTGGACCTGCCTTCTCTGAACACCGCGGTCAATCGAAGACGTAAGGCTGGCCAGAAGATGGTTTTTACCAATGGATGCTTTGATCTCCTGCATGCAGGTCATGTCTCATACCTGGAGTCAGCCCGGCACTTGGGCGACTATCTGGTGGTAGGGTTAAACAACGACAAATCAGTCAGAGAAATCAAAGGTACGGAGCGTCCTATAAACCCCGAATCGATGAGGGCTTATGTGCTGGCTGGACTTGCCGCTGTAGACTATGTGGTGATTTTTAACGATCCTACCCCTTTGCACCTTATTCAGACCATTGTGCCGGATGTCTTGGTCAAAGGGGCGGATTGGGAAGAAAAAGACATAGTAGGGGCCGAAACAGTGAGGAAGGCAGGAGGACGTGTAGCAAGAATCCCCTTTGTCCACGACATATCCACAAGCCGTATATTAAAGTTACCTGATAACCATTGATCGCAGGTCCAATTGCAGAAATCTAATGACAAAAAATTGTCATTTTTTACGTCGGATATCCATTTGTGTCAAAATATTGACTATAAATTGTATCCAGCAAGCTGACCTTAGAAGTATTAGGTTCATATCATTAGTATTTTTGCTGTATTTCCGTATCTGCATATTCCCCTGCTTATCTATTATTAAAAGTCATTTGTTATCTTAAACCGTAAAGTGAGGTCAGAGACGGCCTCAATAACGTAACTCCCTGTTTTGCCAAAAAATATTTTTACAATACGTAAGTTTGTGCCTTAGGGCTTGACCAATTCAAGAATCCCATACCGCTCATTGTAAAGTGGGATAGAGAGTTTCCTTCTATTCCCTTAAGATATGCGAACAACGCTTTTCCGGGATATTGGTACAAGTGTTGCTTGCTAGAACTTGGACACAATGTGATCTGCAATTTACTAGAAGATCAGATTATGACAGGAGGAGAGGAAAAATCTCGAGCTTTGCAAGCAGTTCCACTGATCAAAAATAGAAGCATACGATTGAGATGCCTTTATAAATCAAGCTGAAGTCCCAAAGTGTAACTTAATTTTCATGATTTTTGCCTTGATAATGGGGTCCACTTTATCTAGACGGTAGGGGAGAAAACCATGTTGTTGGTAACGTCAAATGTCTCTGATAGCAACTCCTTAAGGCGTAAGCGAGTGACGACAAAGACTACAAGAGTAGCACTCAAAGATTATACTGACGCCTTTTTCGGCGACGGTAAATCTCTCACGCAGGAGAAACGTAAAGAACTAGTCCTAAAGTATTCTCCTCTGATAAAATACGTTGCCGGAAGACTTGCCATGCGTTTACCACCAAACATATCCCCGGATGATCTCATAAGCTCAGGAGTCATCGGATTGATGGACGCCATTGAAAAATTTGATCCATCGAAAAAGATCCGTTTCAAGACTTATGCAGAATTTCGTATTCGCGGAGCCATATTAGATGAACTCAGATCCCTTGATTGGATCCCAAGATCTATAAGGAAAAAGACTACGGAATTGGAAAAGGCCTATCAATGTCTTGAAAAAGAGCTTAATCGACCTGCAGAAGATAAAGAAGTTGCCGAGGCATTGGGGCTCAGCATGGAAAAATTCCACAAGTTGTTGGACAAAACAAAGAGCATAACCTTCCTTGACATAGAGACTGTCCGCAGAAGAATGCCTGATAATAATGAAAATGACCTCTTTGATTTAATAGCAGACGATAGCGAGATAAACCCCTTTGCCTTATTTAATAAAACTGAGATCAAAGAGATTTTGATAAAAGCCATAATTGCCCTTCCGGAAAAGGAGAAAATCGTAATCTCTCTTTATTACTATGAGGATCTCACAATGCGAGAAATAGGGGAAATCATGGGATATACGGAATCCCGCATCTCTCAGGTGCATACTAGGGCCATGTTGAGGCTGAGGGCCCGTTTAGCCTCTGTAGCAGAGGAGATCAATGGATAACATCAGAACCACTTGTAGAACAACACCTTCAGGCCATCCTTCCTTGAGGGCTTCCAGAGAGTAGCCCATTGTTTATCACCACATAATTTAATAAGGAAAAAAAAGGGGGGCTTTTCAGAATAGATTGACAAAGTGTAACGGATGTTCGAATTAAACGGACTGTTTTTTAGGCAGCCCGTTTTTTTATTGCAAAAAATGGGTGGAGAGTTTTGCAAAAGGCTTTCTTTACTGGTCATTTCAACTACCCACTACCTTTCTTCAGTATAAGAAAAGCGCAGTTAGTGGCCTTGCGCAGTATATCTAGGGCCAGACCCGGCATATCCCCTGGCAGCCGATACAGATGTTGTCGTTAATTTGATTTGACACGCTCAGATTATCACGATAATTTGAGTACATGAAATCAAATAATTACATCCCAAGGATTGTGGAAAATTATGCTTTTGACGAAGCGCTTACCGGCAGGCATATGGTCTTTCTGGCAGGTCCCAGGCAGGTTGGAAAGACCATGCTGGCCAGACACTGGTTGAAAAAAACAGGGTGTGCTTCCCTCTATTTCAACTGGGATGATATTTACACGCGCCAGGCCTATCTTGCTGATAGCCGCTTTTTTGAGTCACCTGCCAGATCCCTCAGCATCAAGAATCCCTGGATAGCATTTGATGAGATCCACAAACGCAACCGTTGGCGTGACATACTCAAGGGGGCTTATGACCTGTTTGGAGACGAATTCAGATTCCTGATCACTGGCAGTGCCCGTCTGGATTTATTTCGCCATTCGGGTGACTCACTCGTAGGTAGATACAACTTGTTCCATATGATGCCTCTGAATATAGGCGAGGTGACCCATATGGTACGTAAAGCCTGTTTTCTGAAAGAGAGAGACTTTGATAGGCTTGCCGACATTTTCAAGGAAAGAATTTCGCGCTTGCCACCTCCAGGGATCACAGAAGCCTATACAGGCCTCTGGCGATACGGGCCTTTCCCGGAACCTTTTCTCAGGCAAAACGATCGATTTTGCCGAAAATGGCATCAGGATTACTTGAGCTTGGTCGTGAGGCAGGATCTCAGGGACATTAGCCGGGTAGTGGAATTAGACAAGGTAGAAAACCTGCTTTTCCTTCTCTCCCCCAGAATCATGGCCCCTCTGTCCATGGCGAATCTGGCGAGGGAGCTTGAAGTAGCTCATACCACAGTAAAAAGCTGGTTGGAACAGTTGAAAAGACTATATCTGGTGTTCCCGATAGCACCATGGACGAGAAAGATACCAAGGGGCCTTAAGAAGGAAAAGAAATGGTATTTCCTTGACTGGTACTACGCACCCGAGGGGCCGGCCCGTCTGGAGAACATGACCGCCACTTACCTCTATCGTGCCTGTCTTGCTATGAGCGATATGGGCTACGGTAACTACAGCCTTCATTACTTGAGGACCCTGGACAAGAAGGAGATTGACTTCGTTATTGTTCGTGACAATCGTCCCATTTTGGCCGTGGAGGTCAAATCGGACGACTCTACGTTGTCCAGGACACTCAAAGCTCGCCGGAGATGGTTTCTCAATACCCCTACCCTGGGAGTTCAGGTGGTCGACCGAAGGGGGTTTCTCCAGAAATATCCAGACAATACATGGATTATGAGTGTCGAAAGATTATTGTCTCTTTTACCGTGAAAATACTTTTTGAATTAGCCACAGACCCACACGGACTCTCACAGACATTTTGCCCTGTCGACATTGCAGGGCAAAAATAATACGCGCCCAAAGGGCGCCGACAATTTATCCACCGGTGGGTCCACAAGCGGATAAAGTCTTTTGTCAATGTGTGTCTATGTGGGTCGAGCGAGCGTAGTGAGCGGATGGCAAATTTTCATCTTAGGGGGTGACGAAATGCCCCGTCATGAGCGTTTGGTCTAAAAAGAAGACCCGTTCAGCACCGGGACGGCCGCGACCTTGTCCAGGATTTGGGGTACATTATATTCTTTCAACAGTTTTCAATTGTCAATTATATCGTAATACTCTGAGGCCTCTGGCAACAAATCCTTAATTTTTGCAATACGATCATAATCGGTTGGGTGAGTAGAAAGAAATGAAGGGGGAGAGGGAGCAGACTTTTCCTTGGAAAGGCGTTCCCAAAACCCTAAAGCACCTCTGGGATCATATCCCGCCTTTGCCATCAAAATAAGCCCTATATGGTCTGCTTCATACTCCTGGGTACGGCTGTATGGCAACATTACGCCAACATTTGCCACCAATCCATATGCGCTATCAAATACCCTCATCGCATTTGCCGACTGGGTCCTAAGGGCTACCTGCATAGCCGTTTCCCCCAGTTGGGCCAACAGAGTTAGACTCATCCTTTCTGCCCCATGTCGAGCCATGGCATGTGCAACCTCGTGGCCAATCACAGTAGCCAGGCCGGTTTTATCCTCTGTATATTTCAGAATACCTGTATACACAAACACCTTGCCTCCTGGAAGACAAAAGGCATTAGCCACCCTGTCATTTTCTATGAGCTTGAATTCCCAATCGAAATCCGGTCTTTGGGCTACGTTCGCAATCCTCCATCCCACCTTCTGCAGCATCTTATTCAAGACCTGATCCTGGCTGACCCTCTCCTTTTTCAGTATGTTTTCATAGGCATTTAACCCCAGGGCCCTTTCCTGCTCCGGACTGACCAGTATCAACTGGGACCTACCTGTGACCGGAGCCTGGGAGCAGGCATACATGAAGCAGCAGAAGAACAAGGCCAACACAGACATGATTCCGCTGAAAAAACCCGATCTGCGGCGTTGTATAAGAGCTGAAAGCCTGAAGTCGAAAGCTGAAAGGGGTTGATTACGATAGCTCTTTGACCTTTGACCTTTGAGCTTTGAGCTGATTTCAGCGCCTTGCATCTCAGGCTTTTTGAGCGGAAACGAGTATGTTTGTGCCTACAAACAATATTTGACCTTGAGTCTTCTTGTCGGCAAAGAAGAAGTCGGAGAGGGAAGAGACCTATATCGCATTTGAATATTTGTCTCCAATATAGGGACAATAGGCATGTGACGAATTTAATCTATTTCAGGGAACTTGCTCTGATGACATTTATATTTGGTCAATTAGATGGGTGCTCAGCTATCAATTCTTTCTTCATTCACTTCCACCTCAAGCTCGAAAAAGCTTGTACCGCAATCGTAGCACTTAACATCTATCCTATTCTCGTCCCGTAATGAAACGTATATTTCATCACATCCGCAGGAGCATGGAGCGTCTATTGACTCTTTTATAACGTCTTTAATAGACGAACGAAGCGTGGCCGGTATATCTGGATCATATATTATTTTCACTCTGTAGCCTCCAAAAAAAGCGCCTAACAGGAATAATACAGGAATAATAACTGTCAGGAAGGGCAAATTGGTCTTGCATCATACCAACGCCATTAGAGAATTGTAAAGGATTTTTGATGCCATTTGACAAAATATTGAGCCATGGCCCGGCATTGGCATTGAAGGTGATTTCATTTCCTTATTGACAAATCTCAAAAGCTCAATTATGAAATTATTCAGTGAATCATCATTCATTAATTAAAATAAGGAGGAGTATGTGGAATGAAGAGCAGTAAGGTAATTTCTATGGTTGTTGCAGTCTGTTTCGGCCTCGTAATGGCAGGGGTGGCCATGGCAACCGATAAGGGACCAGAAACCATCACCATGGATTCAAAGGTGTTCGCAAAGCACAAAAAATCGTTAGTCATCTTTAACCACGCGAAACATAATGTGGATTACAAGATTGCCTGTACCGAATGCCACCATGTCTATAAGGATGGCAAGAACGTGTGGAAAGAGGGGGACGCGGTCCAGAAGTGTGATGCCTGCCACACCGGAGCCAAGGCGCCAAAGGAACCAAAGCTGAGCAAGGAAGAACAGATCAAGGGGTACATGTACTCAGCCATTCATGAAAACTGTAAATCATGTCATAAGGCTGCAAAGAAAGAGGGCAAGGCCGCCCCGACCAAGTGTACTGAGTGCCATCCCAAGGCTGCCAAATAGCCAAAAAAGATTAGGATAAGTGTTTTTTCGGACCTTACTCTATTTTTTGTACCATGGCCACGGCATACAAATTAAGAAGGCCCGCCACCTAATAAGATGATGGGCCTTTTGAGTTTTTATTCATGTAAGTGGCCAATAATCCTTTTGAATATCCATTACATGTTCTAATACTTGTGGTCCTGGCCCGGAATTATCCAGCCTGGAGACAGCATCACTGCCCAGAACGCTCATGGCCTTGCATTCTTTTAAAACCGCAAGCACGCCGTCTTTAAGCCCTGTATGGTTATAACCTCCTTCAAGGCAGAATAGTATCCGGCCCTTACAGCACGACTCTGCAAGATCGAGTAAAACCCTTGCCATATAGGCAAAACCGTTTGCAGTGACTTTCATGCCTCCCAGGGGATCATCCAGGTAAATATCAAACCCGGCTGATACTATTATAAAGTCTGGAGAAAAGGATTTCCCTATGGGCACCAGCAAGCGATTGAAAATGGCAGCAAAGTCCTCATCTCCGGCACCAGGGCTCAAAGGCACATTTACAGTAAAGCCCTTTCCATCGTCTTTGCCTATTTGATCTACTCCGCCGCTTCCCGGATAATAGGGATACTGGTGGGTAGATAAGTATAATACGCTGGAATCGTTGTAAAAGCTGTGCTGGGTACCGTTCCCGTGATGAAGATCCCAGTCTACGATCAAGACCCGTTCACAATCAAGGACCTGTTTTGCATAATGGGCGCCAAGGGCCACATTATTAAAGATGCAAAAGCCCATTGCACGATCTTTTTCTGCATGGTGTCCCGGAGGGCGTACCAAGGCAAAGCCATTTTGCACATCAGGCCCGGCTATTACATCCATAGCGGCAAAGACTCCTCCAACAGCCAGGCAGGCCGCTTTCCACGAGCTTGCGCTTGTAGCTGTATCTGGATCCAGCCGGTAGAAATCTCTGCCCGCGGTCCCGGCTATCTTATCTATGTAATCACCGGTGTGATTCCATAAAAGCTCTTCCCGTCTGGCTGGTCTGGGGACAATGGTCTTGAACAGGCCTTTTACATCTTCCTGGTCTAAACGTTCATAGATGGCCCTAAGACGATCAGGTGATTCCGGATGACCAGGACCCTGGTCATGTTCAAGGTATCTGGGATCTCTAACTACTATTGTCGTGGCCATTTTCAGGGTAGACACTTCTTGCACCGGCAAAAACCCTCCTTGCAGGCATCGGATCGTGATTTAAAAATTATCCGGTTGGATTTACTTATCTTTTTCCCATAAGGACATGAGGGCCTATGAAAGCGAAGGGATTTGCGATTACCAACATAATAGGGCTCGGGCCTGACCGGCGGAATTGACCATATACCACGCCCGGCGTCTATGGCCTCTCTCTGTGCAGCAAGCAGTCTCTTGCTGAAAGGCGATCCTTTCTCAGAAAAACACACAAAAGCCAGACCCTCGCGGACCAGGATTTCATTGACCATTTGACCATCAGGGAGAAATACATAGGCCAACAGCCGGCCGAAACGATCCCTCTTTTCATCATCCTGGACCAGCCTGACAAGCCTTCCCTGGACCAGTTGCCCGTTACGCTTGGTGGCCGCCCATCCCAAGGGTTCTCCGGGTGTGTCCTCATGAGGTATCTCCGGAGAATTAATCCCCCTATAGCGTACCTTTGTTCCTTTTTTGAGAACTATTGTGTCGCCATCAATGATGTAGCGTACAAAAGCGCTTTTCTCTGCAAAGCAGAACTCTATGGGGGCAAGAAGCCAGATGCTCACCAGGACAACTGTCATTATGGACAATCCGGCCCTTGTTCCCATGTTCAAGCCTCCCATGATTATACCGTGGCGGAACCAGTAAGACGCCGCAAAGCCTCCAGATATCGCTTGCGGGTCTTTTCTGCGATATCTGCAGGGAGCTCAGGCCCTGGAGGCTTTTTGTCCCATGAAATGGACTCTAAATAGTCTCTCACAAACTGCTTGTCAAAACTTGGCTGTGATCTGCCTGGGTTATAGTCCTCAGCAGGCCAGAATCTAGAAGAATCAGGGGTCAATACCTCATCAATCAGTATGAGCTCTCCGTCAGATACACCTAGCTCAAACTTTGTATCAGCAATGATCACCCCTCTTTCTCTCGCATAATCTGCCGCTATTTTGTAAAGCCTGATACTGATATCTCTGGCCTTTTCGGCAACTGCTTTGTCAAGCAGCTTCCGGACCTGTTCAAGGCTGATATTTTCGTCGTGAGAACCAGCATCTGCCTTGGTGGAAGGCGTGAATATGGGCCTTGGAAGCTGCTGCGACTCAAGCATCCCTTCAGGCAGCTTGATACCACATACAGAACCTGTCCGGAGATAGTCTTTCCAGCCGGAGCCAGCAATATATCCCCTGACTATACACTCAACCGGCAAAGGCTTTGCCTCTTTGACTAACATGCTGCGGCCCTCAAGGGACTTTGAAAATGGTTTCAACTCTTCTGGAAACCGATTTACATCTGCCTGAACCAGATGATTTGGCACCATGTCTTTCAACTTCTCAAACCAGAGCAAGGACATCTGAGTAAGAATGCGACCTTTTCCCTGTATGGGCGTGGGGAGAACAACATCAAAGGCAGAGAGACGATCCGTTGCTACAATCAGCAAGTACCCCCCCACTTTGTATATGTCTCTCACTTTTCCCCTGTGCAAAAGATGAAGGCCGGGGAAATCCGTTTTGAATAGGGACATAGGTTTATCTCCGGTTAACAGTATATAAACCAAATTAGCCAATAAATCGAAGTGTGGCAATCATTCAGTGTGCTGTTTTCTACCTGTACACAGTAAAAATAACTCCACACTCTCTGGCCTGGAACTCTTTGGCTTTACTACACGAACTGACCTGAAACTCTTTCTGCAGTTGTCCCGGAAGGAAGGGAAATCCTCCCCCTGGAAGACCTTGCAAAAAAAGGTGTCCCCTGGTTTCAGCAACTCTCTGGCCAAAACTAAAGCACGTTCTGCTAGAGCTATAGACCTGAAGTGATCCACATCCTTGCGACCAGTAGTCTTGGGCGCCATATCGCTAAGCACCACGTCGAAATAAAGGGAAATCTCTCTGAGCTCCGAGACTTTGAGATCATAGACATCTCTCTGCAATACGCAGACATTATCTGGGATTACACCAGGCTTTTGGATATCAACTGCCACAACCAATCCCTTCGGTCCTGCCACTCCGGCTGCATACTTTGACCAGGAGCCTGGATATGCGCCAAGGTCCAGGACGGTCTGCCCTGGCTTCAGGAACCTGTGTTTCTTCTGGGCCTCTTCAAGCTTATAGACCGAGCGGGCTGGAAAGCCCTGCTTCCTGGCCTTTTTAAAGTAATGATCCCGGACCTTTTTCACCTATAAGCTATCACCTATGAGCTATTTTCACGGTAATCATGGGCGCATTCACATGTTGGGAGACCTAAATTTAGTAATGAACATCGAACGTCGAACGTCCAACATCGAATGTTGAATGGGAAAAGATGAAGAAACAGAACATGGGTTCAAAGGTTCAGGGTTCAAGAAAAAAATGAACATCGAATGTTGAATGGGAAAAGAAACAGAAATAGTCGTTGAATATTGGATGGTTGTTTTTTCATTCGATGTTGGACGTTCGATGTTCGATGTTCGATGTTCCAAAAGGAATATGACTTCACATTCCTGACGATGAATCAACTTAACCTCCAGATTGGGTTTTTTGAGCGGAATCATCTATAAGTTCTGCCAGGTGTAACACCCTGGGTCCCCCGGCTTGATGAGCAGTCCCTGCCCTCCACTGCAGCAGACATCCTGAGCATGTGGTAACTACAATGGATGAACCTGTCCTCTCCCATGCAGAAAGCCTCTTCTCGAAAATCTTCCAGGCAAGCTCAGGATTTCCAATACTAAAGAGCCCTCCCTGTCCACAGCATTTATGAGGCATCGGCCTGAAGGCATCTGAAAATATCCTGTCCAGCAGCTCTTCACTTACCCCTACGCCGCCCAGATCGAAGCGTTGGTGACATGGAGCATGATACGTCACTGTAACTGACCTATCCCTTGGCTCTCTGAAAGGAAAGACCTTTAGCTCGGCTACAAGCTGGCTGAATTCCCTGACCTTATCTGCCAAATTGATGGCAAGCTCTTTTTCCGCATCTTTTCCACCGAACAATTTTGGCCACTCCTTAATCATGGAGGCACAGGCAGCGCATCCTGTAACGATGAAATCCGGCCTCACAGTTTCAAAGGCCTTAAGATTTTGAATGGCTAGTTCTCTCGCAGTCTCCAGTGCACCCGCTGACCATGCAGGCATGCCGCAGCACCCTTGACTCAAAGGGACCAGCACCTTGCCTCCTAAGCACCGGATTATGGCCTCAGCCACTTCTGGATAGAGATAGTTCTGAACGCAACCCAGAAAAAGGGCTATTCTGGGCCCCGGCCCAGGATCAACCCCGCAACCCGGATCAAGTAACCTGAAATTTCTCCTGGAAAGGGCTGGCCTTTGCGCAAGAGAGGGCATTGAAAAATGAAGGGCCTTTTCATCCTTTGAGGTTTGGCCTGTAAGGCCAAGCAGGCGCCAGACAAGACCGCTTGTGCCGGGGATACCAGCGAGGAGCTTTGTCAGTAAGGAAGTCAGTCCACGACTCCTGAGAATATCCCATAGCCACCAGGGAGTGGAAAGCTCTTTAGCGTAGCTTGCCCTGGCGCTTCTAACAAGGGCATTTATCTCCACTCCGGCAGGACATATGTAGCCACAGGCCCCACACTGAAGACAATCCTTTAATGTCTCAAGCACCTTGATCGGAAGCACATTCTTTCCGGGATCTTGGCCTTCCGGAGCGGAACCTGGGCCTTCGCCTACAATTTCCGCAATTAGCCTGTATTTTCCCCTGGGGGAAAAGCGCTCATGTCTGGTTACGTCATAGACCGGGCACACTGAAAGGCATGCACCGCACCTGACGCATCTGGTTCCGGCATCACTTCTGTTACCAGATAACCGGCCTTCAGTTTTCCGAAGATCATTCAGGCTCTTTTACCTCTGGAACAAGATTTTTTCCTTATTTGGCATTTTCTCCAAGCAACTGCCTCATCCACCAACTCGCCCAGTGTTCCTTCAAAATGGCGCCGGCAAGGGCCTTGGCCCCTTCTGATTTTAACTTGGCCCTGACATAGGGTATCCAGCGCGCTGCATCACTGCTTCCAGTATCCAAATGTTCTTTAAGAGAAAGTAACATATCCAGCTGATCCGCGTCATGCGCCAATACCGCCTCTGTGGTCTTACAATCCCTGAACTCAGACAGCAGATCCGCTATCTCTTTACCGCCTGGAAGTCCTTGAATCATTTCCGTGATTGCTGATTTTTCATCTATGGTCAAATACCGCTTGTGTACTGCGTTGGCATCCCCGGTCCTGGCCTCGGGGAGATCATGTACCAGGCACAGCTTCAAGAGTCTTTCCATATCCACTTCAGGGATATCTCTTGCCAGCATCATGGCACTCAAGATCACACCAAATGTATGGGCAGCTACTGATTCCCTGCCCTTACCCAGAAACGGATAGCCAGTTCGCCACGTATGCTTGAGCATTGATCCTTCAAAGAGAAAACGGGCTATTCTCTCCCAATTTGTCCCTGTATCATCCATAATCACTCCATTGAAATCATACGAAATATCAGTGTCTCCAGCAACACTCTGTGGGAAACCTGATCTCCCTTTAACTCAAGATCCATTCCGGCCATAGAAGCCAGCAAATCCAGCATCTGGTCCAGTTCAAAACCATGTGCCTGCAGGCTCAATTTGTAAAGTGCATAAGGATGAGCACCTTTCAATACAGCAGGCAAAGTATCTCCCAGGTTCTCCTTTATCTCAGGTAATATCTTGTCTTTGAAAGTCTGGTACCTCAAGCTCCTGACTGCTTGAAGGCCTGGTCCGTATTCGAGAACGGCCCTCAAGATTATCATCTTCCGCAGAAAATTTGCAATGGTCTGAAGTATTGCCAGGGGATGTATCCCCTGATCCAGCAGATAACTCAGGCTCTTAAGGCATTTGCCCAGATCCTTTTCTCCAATGGCACCAGTGAGCTTGTATAACTCCTCATCCTTGTGCCTTACAACCAGCTCACAGACATCCTCAGCCTTTATCCTGACACTATCTCCTGCCTGGGATACGAGCTTCTGGATCTCTGTTTTTAGACCCACAAGGTCTTCATGACCAACCCGATCCATAATGGCCTCAATGGCCTTATGCTCTATTTCCTTGCCCCTCTCCCTGATTAAGCTCCTGATAAAGCTCCTCGCAAAATCTGCCCCACCTTTCTTATCCTTCTTTTCTCTGTCAAGGTCCACTACAGGTCCATGCTTTTTGAGTTCCTGGTACAATGAGCACCTTCTGTCCACTACCTCCGATTCGATAATTATAATTGCGCGGGACGGGTCTGCCCTCTGGGCAAGCCAAGAGAGAATGCGATCTCCCGAGCCTGTATGTATGGGCTCTATATGTTCCAGGTATTCACCATGGGCTTCAAGGAATTCTGATAAATTTCCAATGTTTAAATCCTTAGGCCAATCCAAAACCTCTTTCATCTGTGTTTGAGAGAGTCCTGTGAGCTCCTTTGGATCTATCCTCAAATCAGAAAAGATTCGGGAAATAAGCTCCGTTGCCCGATCATCATTACCTGTTTCCATGGCCGCCAGGGTCTTCTTCCATCTAATTTTCATAGTATCTGCAGATACCAGTAAAGGCATGTCCTGTATTAAAACCACCTTGCGTCCAGGGAAAAAACCTCTGGTCTCCAGAAGCTCAAGCAACCTGCCCTCTGAAAATAAATCAGGAGATAAAATCTCGAAGTTGAAATCTTTTGCCTCTTCAGGGACCAGACAATCTATTAATTTATGTATCTGAGGATGGATAATAGGCCTGTCACCTATAAACAGATAGACAGGATAGACCTCTCCGGCCTCTGTCTTCTTAATGACTTCTTCTACCTGACTGAGATATTTTTTCGAGCTAAGATCCATGTTATTAATTCGTATTCTTCACAGCAAAGCACGGATTGAACTTAGTATTGTATAATATGCTTTATACCAAACCCTGGCACTCGACACTTAGCCATGTTTTACTTGACAGCCCATGATAGCCCATAAGCATGATAATACACATTCACTCGTGTCCCGCCTCTTTAAGGACCAGAGATTAATTTTTCTCTTTAGCACATTTTTGGGTGCCGCTGCCACTGGAATTTTCTTTAGCAGTCTTAACAACTTCCTGGTGGATGTCTATGACATGAGCGCCGACCAGAGGGGAGTGCTGGAGACTATCAGAGAAATGCCGGGAATGTTGCTCATTGTACTCCTTGCCCCTTTCAGTGCAGTCAAAGAAGGAAAGATCCTGTTTGGAGCCACACTTATTATTGCCCTGGGCATTGTGGGCACTGCTAGCCTTTCACCTGATGTCTTGAGGGTAACAGCCTGGTTGTTTGTCTGGTCTGTCGGGGCCCATATGGTAATGACCATCAGAGAGAGCTTCTGTGTTGCCCTCAGTGAACCCGGGACCAGAGGCCATCTCTTCGGAATAGTCAGAAGCCTCAGAAGCCTTGGGACCATAGTAGGGGCCATTTTCATCTGGGTGGGCATGGGCACGTTAGGGCTCGGATACGAAAAGCTCTATTGGATTGCAGCCTTAATCACATTGCTTTCTGCCTTAATTGTGCTTTTCATCAAGGAAAAAAGACATACCGGGACAAAACGCAAGCGCTTTGTATTCAAGAAAGAATATTCTCTTTTTTATTTACTTGCCGTCCTGTTCGGTGTGCGAAAGCAGATCTTCCTTGTATTCGGACCATGGGTACTCATCAGGATCTTTGATCAGGATGCACCGGCCATGGCAAGGCTTATACTAGTATCTTCTGTTGTAGGCCTATTTCTAAAGCCCTATCTTGGAAACCTCATCGACATGCTGGGAGAAAGGACTGTGCTTATAGGTGATTCCCTTATGCTTCTGATGATCTGCGCCTGCTACGGTCTGGCAGAAACAACGCTTCCCCAGCCTCTTATCCTGCCGTGCCTGTTTACCTGCTTTATCCTGGATGACTGCCTGTTTTCCTTACGATCTGCCCACGTGACCTACCTCTCTAAAATCGTTGAATCGGCAGATGAGCTGACAGCCTCCATATCCACGAGCTATTCAATTGAACACGTAGTATCCATGATAGCCCCAATAATAGCAGGACTTATCTGGGTACATTTCGGTTATCCATGGGTCTTTTTCATGTCCGCTGTGGTAGCCGGCCTCATGTTTCTTGCCTCATCAAAATTGCCACGCAAGGCCAGCCGGTAACGTGAAATTAGCTCATAGCCTCCTTTCAACTACCAAGCTCTCTGGATCTTTCGGTTGCTGCCCTGACTGCATCTAGTATTATTCCACGCAAGGCACCTCGCTCCAGGACATGCAGACCCGCAACAGTGGTTCCTCCGGGACTGGTTACCATCGTAGTCAGTTCTGCCGGGTGTTTCCTGGTATTCTGGCACATGAGGGCCGCCCCAAGTACAGTCTGGACCACCAATTCTTGGGCGACAGTTCTTGGCAGCCCTTCCCGCACTCCTGCGTCAATCAACCCCTCAATAAATGTAAAGACATATGCCGGACCGCTACCACTAAGCCCTGTGACTGCATCCATCAATGACTCTGGTACCACAACCGCCTTGCCCACTGTCTCCAATATCTGCCGAATTATATCCAAATCGCCCGGTCTAGCGGCGGTCCCCTTACATAGTGCCGCAGCCCCTGCTTGAACCAATGCAGGAGTATTGGGCATCACACGCACTACTCTTGTACCCTCAGGGAGTCCCTTTTCCAAAGAAAGAATAGTTATTCCCGCAGCTATAGATACGACAAGACGATCGCTGCTCACAACCGGCCTAATTTCTTCAAGGACTATAGCCATAACCTGGGGTTTGACCGCCAGGACAATAATCTCAGATCCTTTGACTACTTCCTTGTTTTCTAAAGTAGTATTTATCCCGAATGTCTTCTTGAGATGACTTCTCCTGACCTCAGACAGATCAGATACAGTGATTTGGCCTGGTTTCAAGAGCTCTCTTGACAACAGCCCCCTTATCAGGGCTTCTGCCATCTGTCCTCCACCAACAAATCCCAAGGTCTCGAAAATTTCTATTTTTTCTCTTGCTATCATCTATCATCTCCTTGTATAATATTGAGCATACGCTTATTAATAAAGATTCGCTTTAAGCTTGACTTATCAATTTTCAATCGATACAACATAAAATAATTATTGAATATGTTTCGCGGATTCAGCCACAATTCATTGATTTGTTCAAATCTGCAAAATGAGGACCGTCATCATGCAAAAGAAATCGGAATTACAAGTCTTTCGTGAGTACCTTCAAAAAAACAGACTACGATACACCCAGGAACGAGAACAGATAATAAAAGAGATCTTTGCTACCCATGATCACTTTGATGTAGACACACTTTATCTGACTATAAGGCAAAAGGGTATACATATCTCAAAGGCATCCATATATCGCCTTCTTCCCCTTTTAATAGAAGCCGACCTGGTTCAGGACGTGTTCTTTGAAGACGGCCATATGCACTACGAGCACATATATGGCCACGAACACCACTGCCACCTTCGATGTATTGAGTGTGGGAAGATCGAGGAATTCTCAGACCCGAGATTGAAAGACGTCGAAAGGGATCTGGAAGAACGTTTCGGTTTTAAGATACTGAGTCATAAGCTGGATGTGAAGGGATTGTGTCCTGATTGCCGGGAAAAACTTAAAAAAATGGCATGAAGTCCTTTGACAGGTCCGATTCTCTCTCTTCTCTTCATATAGTACTCGTAGAGCCGGAAATACCACCCAATACCGGTAGCATTGCCCGGCTTTGTGGGGCAACCAATTCTGTTCTTCACCTCATCCATCCCCTTGGCTTTAAGACCGATGACAAGAATCTCCGAAGAGCAGGCCTTGACTACTGGTCCAGTGTAACTATCAGACATCACAGCAGTTTGAAGGCATTTATGATTGAAAATGCCGGAGGTGACCTCCTTTATTTCTCAACCAGAGGAAAATATATCTATACTGAAGCAAACTTTACACCGGGATGCTATCTCGTCTTCGGAAAGGAGACCGAAGGGCTTCCTTCTTCTCTTATCGAGGAAAACATTGAAAGGAGTTTCTACCTGCCCATATGGGGCAGAGTGAGGAGCCTGAATCTGTCTAATGCCGTAGGGATAGTCCTTTACGAAGCCTACAGAAAGCTTGGAATCTGGTAAGCGTTCACAGGGCACCGCATCTGCTTTGTTGTCGGGCACTTGAGGTACAGGGAGTACGTCTGCGTACCCGTATGCCTCGCATCTGCAGCACCCTGTGGACGCTTACAGTGCGGAATCAATCTTCTATACTGAGATAAGGTATAAGTGCCCATCTCGGCTCAATGAAGTAATCGCACCACTGGCTGACAGAGTCCCTCAGTTCTCTGTCTGCGGTGATTAAAAAAAGCTTTGTGTCAGGATTATCCGCACTGAGTTCCCCCATACGGAACTGAATGTAGATATCCGCTCTCTGGGATTCGAATCTGGCATCTGTATAAACCACTATCAGGTGGTCCCGTTTCTCGATCCAGTGGCGTTCTTCCTGGCCGTCAAAAACAAGTTCTACCCTTTTCCAGTCCTTTGCCCTTGATTCCCAGAGCCCAATAAAGCGATTTCGTGCCTTGGTAAAATTCTGACTGTCAAGTGTTGCCCATTCGGCAGAGGTCTTTATTGCATTATAGCCGTCAACCAGCAGAACAGACTTTGAGCACAGATCATAGTGCCTCAATACAAAGGCTGAAAGGTTCGAAATCTCATCTACTTGATGGGGGAGGATGCGTACCGGAGGATGCTTGGCCAGCATGCATGCCTGCCATATCTTTTTCCTCTCAGCCGAAAGCGCCCCAATGTGGCGGTGCAAAAAGGCCTTTTCCTCTTTATTGAGTAATGACTCAAGGGGTGGACGATCCAACTCTGTCAACAATGCCTCAAGCTGCCTGATTCCTTTCTCATTCACCTTAAGGGACCTTGCCTGCCCAAGGAGACTCCCCGCCAGAGGCGAGCAGGCTTCTTCCGCACCTGGAATCATCTGTTTCCAGTGGAAAATCTCAAGTTGCAGATCCTTTCTGGCCTTCAGCAGTGACTGGGCCGGGACAAGTACATCACCTAGGGCCCTTTCTACCTCCTCGTACTTGGATTCAAGCTTTTTGAGCCTGGCAATTACCCTGGAACGAATACCGTACCGGGCATCCAGATGGCTTTGGGCAGTGAGGGCCCTTTCCACCCTTTCCAAGAGGTCTTTGCTTCCGCCTTCTTTTATAGAGTCTTTCCACAGTTCTTCCTCGCACATATCACAGTTACAGAACTCTTGGTAAAAACCGGCGACCCTTGCCCCAACTTCTGACTTCATTTCAGTCTCATAAACCTTTATATGCCTTGATTGCTCCTTCAACTTATCTTTGAGTTTACTGATAGATGATTCCTGTTCCAAGCACTTGGCCTCAAGCTCCTTGATTCCAGCCTCCAGCTTTTTTCTTGCCTTTTTTTGTTTTACTTCATCCTGCTCTGTCCTCTGCATCTTGGCTGACAGCTCTTCAAGCCTGGTCTGCAGGTTCTCCAATGCCTCTGTCTCTGAAGAATCTCTAAACTCATGAGACCCCAAGAGCCCTGGGAACTCAACCCATGCCTCTGGTAACAACTCATTAGAGCCGGCCAGTTCTCCTGCCCATATGGATCTGGTCTTTAAGGCCCTCTCACCTCTTCTGGCCAAACTCAAACGGTCGTCCAGGGCAAAGGCAACGGCTAAGGCAGGATCCCCGGTTCCCTTTATGAGCTCTCTCCAGTTGACCACCAGCCAAATCTCGTCGTGAATCTCAAGGATCTCTGCCCATCTAAACCACCTGCCATGGGGAAAGGATATGATGAAAAAGGCGCTCCTTGCCCACCTTGAGGACAAAAGAAGTGATACCAGCCTGGCTGAAATGGCCTGCTTGACACCGGGCTTATTTATTGAATTAGGGGAAATCCTGAACCCGGAGAGTGCGGCCTGGCCTTCCGGGTCTTGCTGTACAGCCTGGGCAAACCGTAAAAAGACCTGGGGAGAAAGTTGAGAAAGTAGCCAACTTGACGCCTCCTCGCTCAGTTGAGGCGGTTCCCAGTCATCAAAAATCTCAAGGGCCTGCTGTTCAGACATACGCCTTAATCAAAACCTCTTTCGACTGTCCAACAATAACGTCACCGGACCATCATTAACCAGATGTACCTTCATGTGGGCCTGAAAACGACCGGTCTTCACTTCGACACCCTTGGCCCTGATCATATCAGCCACAAGCTCGTAGAGTCTATTGGCCTTGTCAGGAGTAGCGGCCTTGACAAAAGACGGCCTTCTTCCCTTTCTGCAATCTGCACATAGAGTAAACTGTGATACCAGAAGCAATTCTCCGCCAATATCAGCAAATGAGAGATTAAGGCGGCCATCCTGGTCATCAAAAACCCTGAGGTTTGCACATTTCTCTGCTATGAAGGCCGCATCACCTTCGGTGTCTTCTGATTCCACTCCAAGGAGTACAAGGGCTCCCTTACTGATGCTCCCCACAATCTCATCGTCTACCTCAACCCAGGCCTTACTGACCCTTTGCCAAACTGCTATCATGATTACTTTTTCATAACAGGTTATAATGGCCCTGCATCTGTCTCAAAGAAAAAATAACAGCAAAAAAACCATGTCTCAAGACATAAAAAAATCAGAATTACATCTACCAGAAATCTCATCTGAAGTCACGGAGAGCTGTCTCAAGGACTACGGTATCAAGATCCTCCAGCCCAGGTATGGTTACCGTTTTTCTGTAGACTCGTTACTGCTTGCGGACTTTGTTAGACTCAGAAAATACGATCACATCCTGGACATTGGCACAGGATGTGGGGTTATTGCCATGGTCCTTGCCAAAAAGCACAGCAATGTAAAAATAGCCGCCCTTGAGATACAGAAAGATCTTGCCAGGATCGCAGAAAAGAATATCCATTTAAACCATCTGGATAGACAAATCGCGGTTGATGAATTGGACTTAAATAGAATACCGGAATTATTTTCTTCAGGCAGTTTTGATCATGTGGTGGCCAACCCGCCTTACAGGTCTCCGGTATCCGGCAGACTGTGCAAGAACTCCCAGGAGGCCCTTGCAAGGCATGAGATCCTGACAGACCTTAACCAGATACTCTCTGCAGCCCGTTATGCCTTACACCCTGGAGGCCGGGTAAGCCTTATATATCCTGCTGACCGTGCTGCCAAGCTTTTGGCCAGCATGCATGAGATGAGCCTTGAACCTAAGAGATTTAGAATGATTCACCCCGAACTAAATCTACCTGCCAAACTGATCCTGGTTGAGGGATGTAAAGATGCAGGAGAAGAGCTCAGGATTTTACCCCCGATTTTTCTAAACAGCCCATGATTCCGCTGAAAATACCCCATCTGCTGCATTACATATCAGGGTTACCTTTCTTTCGTTCAGAATATTTCAGGTAAAGACTCGTCATTGCCTGCCTTAACTCCTGATCCCGGACAGGTTCCATTATGTCCACTGCAGCATCCAATACACGTTTCGGGAGTTGGACCATTTGTTTTTTCAACATATCCCTCTTAGGTATCTTATGGGAGACCCACCGGGATCGGACCTCTGCCACATTACCCAAAACAAATCTGATGTCCTTGATCTTGGCCCTGGAGGGCAATAGTGCATTCAGTCCATCAATAAAGAGCTGCCTTTGAAAGCAGAGCTGCTGCATCCAAGCTGAGTCCGTTACCACGACTACCAGGATGTCTCGCTCCGTGAAGCGTTCCGGCCACGCATGGATCGCGACCTGGGGACCTACGATCTTTTCCCAGATCTCCCAAATCTTTCCCCTCGATAGCCTGGCCCCCCATCCGTATCTAAGGGCAAGATCCTCTACTATTCCAGAAACCTTCGATGGCATTTTGTCATATTTCAGGATTTTTGCAGTATAATCATTGGCTATCTTACTTGCCAAAAAGGATGAAGCAAACAAATTTCACAAATAATTCTATTGATCATAAGACGAGACAGGTAGTAAATTGTGTCTGAATAAAAAATCCGTTCAGACACAATTTTGAATTCTAACCCGAGTATAAAAATTTGCTACCCGCTCGCATGGAGGAAAGCATTATGGATTTTGTGCGTATCAGTAGGACTGAGATTGA
This sequence comes from Deltaproteobacteria bacterium, assembly GCA_030262715.1. Lineage (GTDB taxonomy): Bacteria > Desulfobacterota > Dissulfuribacteria > Dissulfuribacterales > UBA3076 > UBA3076. The sequence goes on along the minus strand of JAJSZR010000014.1, from coordinate 3,018 downwards.
GACCTCACGCATTGCCCTTGGGACATGGGCTATAGGAGGCTGGATGTGGGGAGGTACTGAGGAACAGCAGGCTGTGAATACTATTCGTACCGCCCTGGATCTGGGTATCAATATTATTGACACGGCACCGGTCTATGGATTTGGAAAATCAGAAGAGCTCGTAGGCAGGGCCCTAACTGAATACGGAAATAGGGATCAGGTAATAATTGCCACAAAGGCGGGTTTGGAATGGGATGATAATGGAAGAATTGTCAGGAATTCTTCCCGACAGCGGATACTCAGGGAAATCGAGGATTCTCTTTGCAGGCTACGTACTGACTATATAGACATCTACCAAATCCATTGGCCAGACCCTGCGACGCCCTTTGAGGAAACTGCCGAAGCCATGCAAAATCTCTACAGGGAAGGAAAAATCAAGGCCATAGGAGTGAGCAACTATACCCCGCAACAGATGGATGCCTTCAAAAAGACTTCAGAGCTTCACACCAGTCAGCCACCTTACAACCTGTTCGAACGAGGGATCGAGGACGATATTCTTCCATACTGTATTGATAGCAATATAACAACACTGGTCTATGGTTCACTGTGCCGGGGTCTTCTTACGGGCAGGATGCGAAAGGAGACGGAGTTTAAGGGAGATGATCTCCGAAAAATAGATCCAAAATTCAGGCAACCCCGATATGATCAGTACCTGAAGGCTGTTGCCCGGCTGGATGAATATGCCCGAAAAAGCTTTGGGAAAGGTGTAATACACTTGGCAATAAGATGGTTGCTGGATAGACCAGGAGTAAACATTGCCCTTTGGGGAGCGAGGCGACCGGATCAGCTTGATCCGGTTTCAGGCACTACAGGATGGCAACTCGACGACTCGTCTATGGAAGCCATTGATGAAATACTAAAAGAGACAGTAATTAATCCCATCGGTCCTGAGTTTATGGCTCCTCCGGCCTCTGTGCCTTGTGGATAGAAATATCCTGGATTTTTCCTTGATGTTTCATGATGTGAATTCTCCTACCCGCCCTACACTAATTTCTCAAGGGGTAGGTGTCTCACTTACATTGACACAGAGGGTCCGGCTATCTCACACCCTCACTTTGAAAGTTTTTTAAGCCTTGCAGCCACAACCCGGTTGGCTTTTTTTGTGGCTTTGATAGCTTCTTGCAAGCGTGTATGTGCTAACCCTATAAGTTCTGAAGCCTCAAGATCGTTAGTTGCGCCATCAGGGTTGTATGCGTCAATAGCATTTCTGATTACACTGAAAAAAGTCCTTTTTGAGCCACCGCCTCGAAATAGCTATATAAGTTTCGTATACGTAACTTATATATTACGAATATGTTTATGTTATAGCTTTAGATCGACTCCGACTTTTTGCAGGGTAATCATTTCTTACCATTTCGGCTGCGGAAGTTTTTTTCCCTTGGGATGTGGTGGATTTAACGAGTCTGTCTAACTTCTCGATCTGGCTTTTTGAGATTAGAAATTGTTTCCTAATTAAGTTTGTCTGTGCTGTTTGCATGGTTGTTTTCTCCGGTGTATTAATCTTATGTTAATAAAATACACATACACAACAGCATGTACAAGAGGGTATGACATATGCTCCCCTCGTTCCCCTGATGCCTTCTCCATGCAGAATTCACGAATCAACGGTTCAGATTTTAGGTAAATTCTGAACCCTGAACCTTTGAACGGTTACATATGAGAAGCAAATGCTATGCTGAAGTTTCTGGTTATCCACTATAATATGGGTATTTACCCCATATTATACCCACAATAGTCCAATATTGACACTCTAAAGAGAATCTGCTATAAAAATTATAGTCTCAATACTTAATACTCATACTCTCATGCTTTTGTGGAGTGGAGTGAGCTATGAAATGGAGTATCCAGAAAATGCTGGTATAAAGCCTCCAGGGGATTTTTTTGTCCCTTGGAGGCTTTCTTTCCTCGGCAAGAGAGTGAAAAAGTTAGTATAAAGTTAACCACTTATCAAAAAAGGAGGTTGGATTATGAAAATGAAATTATTCGCCAAAGTTGCTTGCATATCTATTTTTGTAATTGCGGTGAGTGCATTTGTAGTAGCGCCCATCGCAAAAGCAGCATCTCAAGAAAAAATCCAGGCTGCTATAGATGCTGGGGTGGTTTGGCTGGTTACACAGCAGGACTGTGATGGCTCCTGGGGCAACTCGGTTGCCAGAACAGGCTTTGCTGTGGTCAAGCTGGAGGACTATGCTTTTGAGCAGGAATTGTCTCCCTTTGATGAGGCATACGTGTATAGCGCAAATGTCATTGCTGGGCTGGACTACATCTTCAGCCGGGCATTAAATGATGATTGCGGGATACACTTCGAAAGCCAAGACACTTATGACACCGGCATAGCCATGATGGCAATTGCTGCCGGTGGGGACATGACTCGCACAGTAATTGGCGGCGTTTTAGATGGTATGACCTATGGCGCTGTGCTGGAGGCAAACGTTGACTATTTTGAAAACAGTCAGACGACTGAGGGTGCATGGGCTTACCAATGCGGTAATACGCTTACTGACAACTCCAACAGCGGATATGCCGTGCTTGGCCTGCGATATGCCGAGGCTGCTGGCATTACTATTCCCGGATCTATCAAGGATGGTCTCGATGAATGGATAGGCCTAATCCAGGACCCGGTCGACGGAGACGTAGATGACGGCGGTTCTTGGTACAGGACCGATTGGCCTTGGGTCAACCTGCTTAAGACCGGCAATCTGCTGTTCCAGATGGCGTTCGTAGACGACACTACCGCAACAGTGCGGGTGCAAGATGCCATCGACTATATCGTGCGCCACTGGAATGACCTCAACGATGACCCAGGGTGGAAGCCTGATAACTACCAGGCCATGTACTGCCTGATGAAGGGATTTGAGTCTTTAGGTATCTGGATATTTCATATAAGATACAGGCAGCAAGCACCTAGTAGGCTATTCGTCATACAATTACTGCCATTGGTCTGAAGATTCTTTCATAGAGCAACTATTTTTTGAGTCA
>JAJSZR010000013.1 GCA_030262715.1 Deltaproteobacteria bacterium | reverse complement strand
CACCGCATCCTATGGCTTATCGAGAACGAGCCCCGCAACCTGAACCGCTTCCTCGACGAGGCCAGGCCCGACCGGGAGCGCCTGCGCCTGGTGGCGCAAGCCCTGGCCGGCACTGCTTTGGCGGGCAAGAAGGATGACGGAGCGGAGCACCTCGTTGCCACCACTGCAAGCGAGCAGGCGGCTCTCAAGAAACTCGTCGCCAACTGGCGGGCCCTCATCGACCAGCGCCTGGCCGCCAGCGAAGGAACGTTATTTGATCTCGGGAGGAAATGACCCATGGAGATAAAAGCATTCCGTGTCCAGATGTATCGTTGCATACTCGATTCGGATTGGATTGAGGTAACACCTCTGACCGTCGTTGTCGGTAAGAACGAAGCTGGCAAAACAACGCTACTCCGCGCTCTACACAAATTTAATCCCTTCAAGCCAGAGCCCTATTCAATAGACCGCGAGTGGCCAAGAGGTCATCGGAAAGAACGCAACGATGAACAAGTCGTCTGTGCTGTCAGGTTTGAGCTCTCTCCTGAAGAAATAGAGGGATTGGCTGAGATCACAGACCAGCCACTTGATAACATCTCGACGCTTGAAGTTACAAAGGACTATGCTGGAAGGTTCGAAGTGGAATTCCCTTCGGACCTGTTTCCGGACACTCTCCATCCGAACGACATTGATGAAATATGCGCATCCCTGCCGGAGCTTCAAGAACCAGTCGAGGCCAAATTCAAGGAAAAGGCAGAGAAATTTGCAGGAGAAGCCAAGCGTTTGGCCCACGAAGGTCGTTTCTCTGATTTGGAGAACGTGCATTCAGAACATGTTCCTTTGCTCCAGCAGGTAATGAGCCCGGGCGACCAAAATCCGCAACACCAGAATGAGCAGCAGTACATCGATCAATATCAGAGTAAACTTCAAGAAATCGCACAACAGCTATCGAAAGCTCAATCAATACAGAAGAAGGCTCACGAATTTGTGATCAGCCGCATACCGACGTTTATCTACATGTCGGACTATCGGGCTTTCACTGGCACTGCGCAGCTTGATCAGGTTTTACAACGACAAAAACAGCCTACCGAAGAGGACAAAACCCTGATTACCATCATGGAACTTTCCGGGCTTGATCTGAAGTCAGAAGTTGAGAAGGGCAAGCAGGCAGACCGAGAGCAGAGACAATATGATTTGGATGACGCATCGGCAACGCTCACCAATGAGATAGCCGATCGGTTGAAGCAACGTCGGTATGAGGTCCAATTTCGGGCCGATGGCCAGCTTTTCTACACGTTTGTTAAAGATCAGTATGACCCTTCCTTGATTCGGCTAGAAGAACGATCAAAGGGATTCCAATGGTTCTTTTCCTTTGATCTGATGTTCATGTACGAGAGCCAAGGTACATTCAAGGGCTGTGTAATCCTGCTTGACGAACCTGGCCTTCATCTTCATCCGGATGCTCAAAAAGACCTTCTTGTCAGGATGGAGGCATACGCCAAAGACAACACTCTTATTTACACAACGCATCTGCCATTCATGATCGACCTTCGATCTCCCGAACGAATCCGTGTTCTGAGTGAAACTGAGAAGGGTGTGATCGTAACCGACGATCTAACGCGGAGCCAACCAGAAGGGAAGTTCGTTCTGCAAGCGGCATTGGGCATGAGTGGCAGCACGAGCTACTTAGTCGCTCAACGAAATCTAGTTGTTGAAGGAGTCGACGACTACTGGATCATTACAGAGCTGTCTCGATTGCTTGGAAGCTCAGGTCTCCCGTCGCTTCCACCCGATGTTCTTATTACACCGGCGGGCGGAGCATCCGAAGCAGGTTATATTGCAACCTTCATGATTGGTCAAAAGCTGGATGTCGTCGTTCTTCTTGATTCGGATAGAGCTGGACAAGATGCGAAAGAGAAATTGGTGAAGAAATGGTTGACGAGATACCATTCCAATCCGGCCCATGTTCTCAGCTTGGGTGATTGCGTGGGTGCCAAAGGGCGAGAGTTCTCGATTGAAGACATGTTTCCAGATGAGTTCTATCTTGAACGAGTTAAGGGCGTTTACAAGAAGCAGCTTGCACTGGCTGGCGTTGAAGATATTGAACTAACCGGAGACGACCAGTTGTGCAAGAAGGTTGAGAGGGCACTGGAGCAGCACGACATCAAATTCAATAAGGGATCTGTGGCAAAAGTGATTCGTTCAGATCTTAGCAAGATGAAGTCAGCAAATGATCTGCCTCCGGAGACCAAGGAGATGGGCGAAAAACTTTTCGCGAAGATACTGGAAGTGATGCCGGCAGAGGAGATGCCGTGAGTACACATACCCTTCGTCCATGGACAGACCTGGTGAAGCTCCACCCCGACGTGGAAGCGGGAGCGCTCACGGAGGCGGTGTTCGCCATTGATCTCGGTGCCATTGCCGCGGGAGATCCGAACGTCCCTGTTGTGAACCGTGATCCAGAGGCCTTTTTCCGGGCCACATATCTCACGGCCGATCTCCAAAGGCTCCTCGAAGAGGTTCTGGCGTCGCTGGCCGGCAAGTCGGGTTACAACCGTGTGCTGAAACTTCGCACGCCTTTCGGCGGAGGCAAGTCGCACACTTTGGCCTCGCTTCTGCACGCAGCACGCAAGAGGGATGCCCTTGATACCATCCCGGAGGCCAAAGGGTTTGCACGTCCCGGCGATGTGGCGGTAGCTGTCTTCGATGGAGAAAAATTCGACGCCCGCAACGGCAAAACCCTTGAGGACGATCGGACCATCCAGACCATGTGGGGATGGATTGCCTGGCAGATCGATCCGGAACAGGCCTTCCCCATCGTGGAGAATCACGACAAGGATCGCGTGGCTCCCGGTGGAGACGTAATCCAAGAACTCATCACCAAGGGAGCCGGGGGACGACCTGTACTTATCCTGCTGGATGAGGTACTCAAGTACATGGAGCGGGCAGCGGCAGTCAGTGTCCTGGACTCCACGCTTCAGCGACAAGCCAAGGATTTCTTCCAGAACCTGACTGTGGAGATCGCAGGAAGCCGGAATGCAGCTCTCGTGTATTCTCTCACATGGAGCGCTCGGGAGGCCCTCGGCAATGTCGGTCTGCTTGCTGAAATCGACAAGTTGGCATCCAGGGTGGATCAATTGCGTGAGCCCGTGACGGGGGATGAGGTCCTGCCGATTCTTCAGCGTCGACTCCTTGGTGCCGCACTTGATCCGTCTGCTGCGAGTGACGTAGCAACGGCGTATCAGGAAGTCGTGACCGGCATGCAACGGGCCTACGCGGAGACGCCAGCGGAGCGACAGCAGGCTGAAGAGGAAGGTAGATTGTTCCGCGACCGCATGCGGTCAGCTTACCCATTCCACCCTGCTCTCATTGATATCATGCGCGAGCGATGGACTGCAGTAGACGCTTTCCAGAGGACCCGCGGGGCGCTTCGATTCCTGGCTTCCTGCCTGCATTCCTTGAAGAAAAACGGCGGTGCTCAGCCGCTTCTGGGCCCTGGGGATGTTCCCCTGCGAGATGTGGATGTCCGCGTCAAGATGCTCAAAGAGCTCGGTGTCCAGAATGACTACGACCCGGTCATCACATCTGATATTGACGGCCCCAACGCCCGAGCCAGACGAATCGATGAAAGGATGGCGCGGGAGACGCCGGCGCTTGCCAGTGTTAAACCGGCTACACGCATCGCCACGTCTATCCTCCTTTACTCGTTTGGTGGACTCAGGCGGGAGGGCTCAGGAGATAACGAAACGCTTCCGCCGGGAGTCACGGAGAGTGAACTCCTTGCCGCATGTGTCGGTCCCGATCTTGACAATATAACCGCGACTGCGGTGCTTTCAGAACTTCGCACCTCCTGCCTGTACCTCCACTACGACGGCGTGCGCTACTGCTTCAAGAAAGACCCGAATGTCACCAAGTTGATTGAGGATGCCGAACAAGGCGTAGCCAGGGAGGATGCCCAGGCAAAGACGAACGGACCGGTCCGAGGAAAGATCAAGGAAATGCTCGACGCCCGTCTGGCAGGTCATCACAACACACAAATCTGGCCCGCCAAAAGCCAGGATATTCCAGACGAAGACCCGAGATTCCTGGTGGGATATTTGTCCCTCGAATTCGCAGGTGAGAGCAAGAGCGAACAGGAACGTCATGCAAGGGAGTTGCTCTCAAAATACGGAGACAAACCGAGGCGTTATCGAAACGGTGTAGGATTGGCGATTCCTGACAAGAAACAAATCGAGGCCCTCAGGCGTGCCATCCGGTACCTGCTGGCCATTGAACGAGTGGAGGTCAAGAAGCGCCAACTTCGACTCACCAAGGACCAACTCGATCAACTCAAAGAAAGAAAACGCACGGAGCAGGCGGCGGCGGAATCGTGCTTCAGGGAGCTATACACGGCAGTATGGCTGCCGCGCGTCATTGGAGGTGAACTCGAGTTAGAGAAAGTTGAAAGAGGCGGACGTCCTCTTCAGGCCACAGGGGTTCACGAGCGGATCATGGAATTGCTGACGAGCATAGGCACGCCACGCATATATGGTTCCGTAACACCCCGAAAAATCTCGGAGCGAGTAAAGCTCGGCGAGTCCGTTGCCGAAGGTAAGCTACCGATTCGCGGCATAAGGACATCAGATGTACTTGAAGCCTTCTTCCGTGACATTAGCCCACCTCGGCTGGAATCTGCTGCTGTTTTGCGCAAGGGTATCGCTCGCGGCATTGCGGAAGGTGTCTTCGCGTACACAAGCGGGGGACTTCCGAAATTGGGCGACGACGGGAAATTCCAGGTAACCCGAGAGAAGGTGGTTGTGGCAAGACCACTCGCCGAAGACGAGGTCGATTTCGATTCAGGGTTTATTATGGTTCTTTCAGCCGTGCCGGAAGGCCCATCAATACCGACTACGGGAATACCAGCAGGCGCACCTGAAGTGCCTCCGACCGGTCCTGAGCCTTCCGCTCAACCTACTGAGCTAGGGGTAGGTCCAACAACTATTGGTGGCGGCGTGGCCGACCGCCTGAAGCAAGTCTCTTTGGTTTTCAATGCCACGAGAAATCAAATTTTCAAGGCATTTCCAGCGATAGCCAATTTGGCAGACAAGTCCGACGAGGAGAAAGTGAAAATTCGCGTCGAAGGAGCGGCGGCAGATGGTTACGATCCTTCGTGGCTCCGAAATGCGGTCAAGGAACCGCTTGATGAGGCAGACATCGAGCAGATGTCGGAAGACAAATCGGAGCAAAATTGAAGGATCAATAGCATAGCTTGTAAGCTGCAAACGTTCCGGGCTGTATGACTATGGTAAGCTCCTTTATGAAAAGGGCGAATTGAGCCTCGACAACCAGCCTGTCCGAAGAGGCTATGGTAAATATCGAAGAAGATTACCAGACCTGTGTTCGCATGCTGGCGCGGGCAAAGAATGAATCAAAAAGTACGAGAAGGTCTCAAAGGAAAAATCAAGGAGGAAAGAGATGATTCAACCCCTTAATAATAGATATGGATGATGAAGTCCTTCTTGGCATGAATAAAAGCCCGGAAGAGATGGCTAGGGAAATACGCCTTGCAGCGGCAGTGAAATGGTATGAACTCGGTACGATCAGCCAGGAAAAGGCAGCCCAGATGGCAGGATTAAGTAGAGCGGAATTCATTACTGCTTTGTCTCGGTTTGGAGTGTCTCCCATGCAGGAGACGGCTGACGAAATCCTGAACGCTGTGACGGAATCTAGAAAATGACACGTCGGCACTCAGGACAATCGGGGCACTGTGGTCATGCCACGAACAGAATTATTTTATACAATTAAGACAATTATTTCACCATCTCCATGGTCCTTTTAAACCCTTCCCTTGACCGTTCAATGACCTCGTCGTCTACGCAAAAGGCTATGCGAAAGTGTCCTGGTGCGCCAAAGCCCGTGCCTGGTACTGTCAGTATGCGCTCTTTCTGCAGCATGTGGACAAACTTCGTGTCGTCGGGAATTGGAGTGCGGGGGAAGAAATAAAAGGCACCTTGGGGCACAGTGAATGCGTAGCCGGTCTCTCTTAAGATCTCTGTCAGACGGTCCCTGCGCCTTTGGTATACTCCGGTGTCTACGCCGGCATCGAGCACTTCTCCTACTACTCTCTGCATCAGGGCCGGTGCGTTAACAAAGCCCAGAATACGGTTTGCCAGGGTAAGTGCCCCCAATAAACCGGTTTTTTGGGATGCCTCAGGGTGGACTGCAACATAGCCTATACGTTCACCTGGAATGGAGAGGTCCTTGGAGAAAGAGGTAGTTACTATACTGTTTGGGTAAAATTTAAGGATTGGAGGCACAGTGAAGCCAGTGAACACCAGCCTGCGATAGGGTTCATCCGAGACTAAAAATATGGGCTGGTTAAAATAATTACTTGCTCGCGCGAGCAGCTTTGCCAGGGCCGCAAGCTCTTTCTTGCTGTAAATTATTCCGGATGGGTTGTTGGGGGAGTTTAACAGCACCACCTTTGTTTTATTATCTATGGCGTTTTCAATAGCCTTGATGTCCAGAGAAAAATCAGGTTTTGACTCCACCGGGACCAGCTTGCCACCGTGATTGTCAACGTAAAATTCGTATTCCACAAAGTAGGGCCTTGGTACGATAACTTCCTCACCCGGGTTTAAGAGGGACTTAAAAATGATGTTGAGCCCACCGGCTGCGCCACAGGTCATGATGATTTCTTCCGCGCCCAACTCCACCTGGTGATCTCTGCTTACCTGTGCGGCCATCCTTGACCTTACGTCGAGAATGCCTGCGTTTGGCATATATGAATGGACGCCAGGAGACTGGTCAGCCGCAGCAGTCTCTAGTGTTTTTTGAAAAGACTCAGGTGGAGGAAGGTCAGGATTGCCAAGGCTGAAGTCACATACCTTGTCAGAGCCAAATTCGGCCTTAAGGCCGGCGCCTTCCTCGAACATCTTCCGAATCCAGGAGGCGCTTTCCATGAAGTCAAGCATCTTCCGGGCCACGGTACTGGTGGATGACTGGCTCATTTTTTTGTCTCTTCCATTTTTTAATATTTGTGGTTCCGTATCACTATGGAGGTTCTTTTCTTACCTTGGTTCACATCCGGAATCCTTATTTAATAAAATATAGTTTCCAATTCAGAAATGAGCAATTAATAACAAGGTCAAGAAAATTCAGGGATTGCTTAAAGGCGTGCTTTGACATACACAGGAGGTCTTTTTATAATGAATGATATGAAGATACAGATTGCTCCCTCGATATTGTCTGCAGATTTTGGCCGATTGGCTGAAGAAGTCCGGTCAGTGGAACTGGCCGGGGCTGACGTGATTCATGTGGACGTCATGGACGGTCATTTTGTCCCCAATATTACCATAGGACCTATGGTAGTAAAGGCCTTACGTTCGGTAACGAAGTTGCCACTGGATGTTCATCTTATGATCGAATTTCCTGATCGTTACATAGAACTCTTTGCCCAGGCCGGCGCCTCTTGGCTTACTGTACATGTTGAGGCCTGCACACACCTTCACAGGACCATCTATGCCATAAAGGCCCATGGGATCAAGGCAGGGGCTGTGCTGAATCCCGCGACACCGCCATCGACCCTTGAATACGTTCTGGCAGACCTGGATCTGGTACTCGTGATGAGTGTAAATCCGGGCTTTGGTGGTCAGCATTTTATTCCATCGTCTCTTGATAAGATCAGGCATCTGCGAAAACTCCTGGCGGGTTTGGATCACTATGTGCCTATTGAAGTGGATGGCGGCGTGAATTCACAGACTATAGAGGCTGTTGTTTCAGCAGGCGCTGATATCTGTGTGGCCGGATCGGCGATTTTTGGTTCTCGCGATTATACGGAGACTATAGAAAAACTAAAGGAGCTTGGACAAAAAGGGCTCAATGAGCGCGGTGGATCTGTTCTATGATTTTCTACCAGGAATTTACAGAACAATAGGGGAGCACAAGCTCCCCTGTTTTTTCTTTCTTAGGTTTCGAGTATGTTAGCAGCCCTCGACAGCCTTTCTCTTTGTCTTGATATTTACGGCTTCGCCGGCCTTAAGTTTGCATTTGCCGTCGATCGTGATGACCATCTTACATCCTTCGACTGATTCGACTGTGCCTTTGCATTTTGCTGCCAAGCTGACGCCCGCCATGCTCAGTGAGAAAATAATAGCCAAGGCCACTGATGTAATTTTCTTGCGCATAATTCCCCCCTTGTTTAATTAGGTTATTTAAGATAAAAATTTATTCTGAATAACAATGCAAGGTAATCGCTACCTTTTTACTAATTTATGTTACTATACGAAAGTATGACTTTGTGTCAAGCTGTTTTAAAGTATAGATACCTTAAAAATGGTTGCAAATGCCTGGATCTTGTTCTAGAGAACGTATCGGATCCTCAGAGGCGACCGTAGGAGCGCCATTTGCGGGGAGAGCTAACTGAGCAATAGATATATTGAAAGAGATTTGGCCAAGATATTTTAGATTTTAGGTGCGAGATTTCCAATTAAATAGAGTAGGACCGTTTACAAAACTCAAGATTTTGCTCGAGTGCATAGGCAGGCGAGAAAATTAAAATAACGATATAGACAGGTTTTTTGAGCAGAATTAGATGCAGCAAACAAAAGTCTTCTAAGGAATATACGGGGTTAGGTAGTGAGCGGATTTACAGCAGCATCTTACGAAAAAGACAGGGATGATGTCTCTTATGACATGAGTTTGTCCCGGGGTCGTGGCCGGTTTCAGCCCTTGTTGGATCTGGCAGTTAAGCTTAACTCTGCCTTTTTGATGGCACATGACCTTGATGAAATCCTTAAGGCCGTCTTGGTCGGGGTAACTGTGGGAGAGGGCCTGGGTTTTAACAGGGCATTTCTATTTCAGTTGGATACCGGAAAAAAGTATATGGAAGGCAAGTTGGCAATTGGCCCGGCAAGCCCTGAAGATGCCGGCCGGATATGGTCTGAGATATCTAAAAAGCAGCTTTCCCTTTTTGAAATCCTGGATGATGTTAAAGAGACATTTTATGATGGGGCCCATCCACTCAATCAACTTGCAAGACAGATAAAGGTCCCACTTTCAGAAAAAGACCACATATTGGTAAGGGCAGTGAATGAGAGACGTGCCTTCTGGGTTGGGAGCAAGAGCGAAAACGGTTCTGTTGCTCCGGAAGATCTCGTGGAGATCCTGGGCGCGGGTGAGTTTGCCGTTGCTCCGCTTTTTGTTCAAGAAGATGCCTATGGAGTGATACTTGCTGACAATTTTGTTACCGGGCGGCACATAGACCAGGGAGATGTTGATGCCCTCCAGCTCTTTGCAGGTCTTGCTTCCATAGCAGTAGGCAAAACACGTATGTGTGAGATGCTGGAGGAGAGGATACAGGTCCTGAGGACCCTGAATGAGGAGATGGAGCGGAACAAGGACCAACTGGTTAATGCGGAAAGGTATGCTGCCCTGGGTAAGATGGCTGACCAATTACTTCATGAGATACGAAATCCCCTTTCAACAATAGGGGGCATGGCCAAAATCCTTAAGAGAAAACTCAAGGACTCTGAATTAAATAATTATGCCGAGACCATGGTCAAAGAAAGTGAGCGTGTGGAAAAGACCCTGACTGTGCTTTTTGATTTTGCAAAGGTCCCTGAGTTGAATCCGGAGCTGGTTAGGGTTTGCGATTTGATAAAGGCATCTCTGGCCCTTTTACAGTCAGAATTGGATAGACATAACATAACATTGGATGTTCATTTTCCTGATCTTGAGCCGGTGCTTTATCTCGACCGCATATACATCCAGCAGGCCTTTTTAAGCATATTGAAAAATGCTGTGGAGGCCATGCCGGAGGGCGGACTGCTGACAGTTTCAGTATCCACACCTGAAAGAAATGTTGAGATTCAGATAACAGATACAGGACTTGGAATGGCAAGGGCACACCTGAACAAGGCAGATGAGCCTTTCTTTACCACCAAGATCCACGGGCTGGGCCTGGGTCTGAGTTTGGCAAAACGGGCAATTGAGTTGCATAGTGGGTTTATGTGCCTGACGAGAAACAAGTTTGGGGGTACAAACGTCGGGATTATCCTTCCTGGTGTAAGTGCCTGAGTCAGAAACCGTCATGAATGTTTTTTCAGGCCTGGATTTGATAGATTCACACGTTCACCTTGATATCCCACCCCTGGCCGGGGACCAGCCCGGGGCAATCAGCAGGGCGGAGAAGGCCGGGGTCTGTCAGATTATTACTATAGGGATAGATCTAGCGAGTTCGAAAAGGAATGTTGAGCTGGCAAAACAATTTTCTCAGGTCTATGCTGCAGTAGGCATTCATCCCCACGATGCAAAAGGGGCTTCAAATGAGGCATATAAAGAGCTTCTGGAGCTTGCCGGCATTCCGAATGTGGTTGCCTGGGGTGAAATAGGGCTTGATTTTGTCAAGGAATATTCGCCCAGGGACATTCAGCGCAAGGTCTTTTGCCAACAGATCCAAATGGCCAGACGAGTTGATCTGCCTGTCATAATTCATGACAGGGATGCACATGTAGAGACGGTTGAAATATTGAGAAAAGAGGCCGCAGGGACCTTAAGGGGCGTGATGCATTGCTTTTCTGGTGATGTAAAATTGGCAAAGAAGGTCCTGGATTTGGGTTTTTTCATATCCGTAACCGGTGTTGTCACTTTTCCAAAGGCAGAAGTTGTCAAAGAGGTTGTGCGCTATGTACCATTGGAGCGCCTGCTCATAGAGACCGACTCCCCGTTTTTGAGTCCGGTCCCATATCGTGGCAAGCCAAATGAGCCGGCCCGGGTCGTCCATGTCGCAGAGGAGATCGCCAGGATCAAGGAGGTGCCTTTAGAGGAGGTCGCTCGATGTACAAGTGCCAATGCCAGGGACCTTTTCAGACTACCTGTACCCTAGTCCTTGCATCCAACTCACCCAGAAGACAGGGTCTTTTAGCCGGGCTGGGTCTGGATTTCGTGGTCCGGCCCAGTGAGTCTCAAGAAACAGTCCCAAGACCCGGAGAGTCTCCACTGGAATATGCGGAATCGAATTCCAGGCTAAAGGCCCTGGATGTTGCCCAAAGATATCCGCAGGCCGTGAGTCTGGGTGCAGATACCATTGTAGTACTGAACGGGGAAATACTTGGTAAGCCCGGAGACAAAAACGACGCCCTTGATATGTTGAGCCGGCTTGCTGGACGATCACATGAAGTAATAACATCATGTTGTATGGTGTGGCCGGAAAAGGAGATTATGGTTGAGTTTTCAGCCAGTAGTTTTGTATGGCTTGCTGAACAGGACCCCAATGTCTTGAGGGCTTATGTGGCAACGGGAGAACCCCTGGACAAGGCTGGAAGTTATGCTGTCCAGGGTATCGGGGCATTCATGGTGGAGCGGATCGAAGGTTCGTATTCAAACGTAGTTGGACTTCCCGTAGATAAGATAATCAAGTATCTTATGGAGTTAAAGGTCTTAAAGTTAAGAGAATAATCGAAATTATGATCCCGCAACATCTGGAAGAGCTGAAGTCCCGGATAGCTAAGGCCGCACAGAGGAGCGGCAGGCGTCCGGGAGATGTGCGCCTGGTTGCTGTTACCAAGACAGTACCTATGGAGAGAATACGAGAGGCCATATCCTCAGGCCAAAGGCTCTTCGGGGAGAACTATGTGCAGGAGGCAGCAAAAAAGCTCGAGTCCCTGAAGGACCTTTATCATGAGACCACCTGGCACTTCATAGGACACTTACAGAGAAATAAGGCCAAGCTTGCAGTGCAGTTGTTTGACTGTATAGAGACTGTGGATAATCTGAAACTGGCCTGTGCCCTTGATCGTTACGCAAAGGCAGCAGGAAAGAGATTGTCTGTGTACGTCCAGGTAAACGTGGCACGAGATCCCAAGAAATCGGGCCTTTCTCCGGAAGAGCTTCCGGTTTTTCTCACACAAACTGCAGAACTGTCCGGTATTGATATTTGCGGTCTGATGACCATGCCCCCATGGGAGCCGGTACCAGAGTCATCAAGGCCATGGTTTCGGGCCCTTCGTGACTTGAGGGATGAGACAAATGCCGGGTTGGGGCGTAGTCCGGGGCTTAGGGAGCTGTCTATGGGAATGTCTCAGGATTTTGAAGTAGCAATAGAAGAGGGGGCTACTGTGGTGCGTATCGGGACTGCACTATTCGGCCAGAGAGAATGCTCAACAGGCAAAAAAGATGTTTGATGTATTTATCAAGTCACATTTTTCAGCCGCCCACTACCTTCGAAACTATCCCGGAAACTGTGAACACCTTCACGGTCACAACTGGAATGTGGAGGTGGTGGTCAGGGCTGAAAAGTTGGACAAAATAGATGTGGGCATTGATTTTCGGGACCTTAAAAAGGCCGTGGCCGGAGTATTGTCTGAACTGGACCATACCAATTTAAACGATCATCCCCGGTTCAGGGACAAAAATCCCTCATCAGAGAGGTTGGCAGAGTATATCTACAGCCGTGTCAAGGAAGATCTCAAGCCTTTTGGCGAGATTGAGCTGGCAAGAGTCACTGTCTGCGAGACACCCAAAACCGGAGTCACGTATTGGGAGGACTCAGATTAATAACTGCTCTAATTGATTTGAAATATATATTTGATGTGCAAACTAAATCCAAAATCCTCCACGGCACTCTCCGTTTCCGAGACCTTTGTGAGCCTTCAGGGAGAAGGTGTATGGGCCGGATGGCCCTGTTTTTTTATTCGTCTGTCAGGCTGTAATCTCAGATGCACCTATTGTGACACACGATATGCTTATAATAACGGAGAAAAGAGGGATATTCGGGACCTTATTGATGAATGGAGGAAGAGCCGGATTGGCCTTGTGCAGGTTACCGGAGGAGAACCGCTCTTACAGTCGGAAACGCTCACATTGCTCGATGGCTTGGTGAATGAAGGTGCCAAGGTGCTTCTGGAGACCAACGGGAGTTTGGTCCTTGGGAATGTCCCCAGGGAGGTAATCAAGATAGTTGATCGAAAGACACCGGGGAGCGGCATGGAAGAATCCTTTCTTGCGGAAAACCTCCGTTGGCTAAATCAAGGGGATCAACTCAAATTTGTGATAACAGACCAGGAGGATTATGAGTGGGCAAGGGAAGAGGTTATCAGACTGTGCCTTTCATATTATACAGAGGTCCTGTTTTCTCCTGCATGGGGAGGGCCGGCCCCTTTTCATCTGGCTGAATGGATTATAGCAGACAGGCTTTCTGTGAGATTCCAGATCCAGTTACATAAAATCCTTTGGGGAGAGAAAAAGGGTACTTAGATTGAAAAGGCGTTGACAGGCTTATTCAAATAATGTAAAAGCAGTTTGAAGTAAATTCTGAATGGGGGTTCATTTATCCTAAGCTCCTATTTTTATTAGATGTTGGGCCTTCGGGGGGAAGGAAACAGAAAAAATGATAGATCTTGATTATTCATTATTTGCAGAGCTTATCGGCTATTTGATCCTGTTGGTTATTTTGAATGCTATTCTTTACAAGCCTATTCGCAGGTTGCTTGCAGAGCGTGCGTCTCGGATGTCGTCTATTCAGAGTGATGTTGATAAATATGAGCGCAATGCCGAGCAGCTTCTTAAAGATTTTGACATGAAGTTGGCCGAAGCTCGCGCATCCGGGCAAGGGGCAATGGAGAAGTTGAAGCAGGAGGCCAGGGAGGAAGAGCATCAACTGTCTGAGGCAAGCAATAAGGAGGCTGATGCCAGGAAGCAGGAGTTGATGGCAGAACTTACATCAGAGATTGATGCGGCAAGGAAGGACCTTACGGCAAAAGTTGAGGCCTTTGCTATGGATATTTCGCAGAAGCTTCTGGGGAGGGCCATATAAATGACTTATACGAGGAAGGGTTGGGTTGGTACCTGGCTTCTAGTCGTGGCTTTTTCTTTTGTGGCCCTTCTGATAGCCATGGGAAGTTGGGCAGGCGCTGCCGAAGAAGAGTCAGGGCATGATACTCCGGGTCTTGAATCAGTCCATGATACTGCTACCGGAGGAGGTCATGAGATGGCATCCCACGGTGAAGAAGGTGCAGCGGTTCATGGAGAGGGCCACGAGGCTGCCGCCCATGGAGAACATCATGGGCTGACTCACAGCCAGGTAATGAACTTTATCTGGCATTGCCTTAACTTTACTGTTCTCGCTTTTATCCTTGTAAAATTTCTGCGCAAGCCGATTGCAGGAGCCCTTAAGGGTAGAACTGAATCAATACGGGCCGCATTTGAAGATCTGGAGGCCAAGCGGGCTGACGCAGAGCGCAAGTATGCAGAGTATGAGGCCAAGCTTTCCACTATGGATGAACAGGCGGAGCGCATACTGAAAAGCTTCACTGAGCAAGGGGAGTCAGAGAAAGAAAAGATTATAGCCCAGGCCCACGAAGCTGCGGAGCGCATCAAGGCACAGGCAGAATTTTACGTGCAGCAGGAGCTTGCCAAGGCAAAGACCGAGCTGCAGACCGAAGTGGCTGATATGGCCGTCAAGATGGCGGAGGATCTAATTCGCAAGAACCTGAATGAGGAGGATCATCATCGCCTCATCAGTGAATATCTTGAAAGGGTGGTGCAGAAAAATTGACCAGCACAGTCATAGCTAAAAGGTATGCTAAGGCCCTCTTTGCCGTTGCCAAAGAGGAAGGGAAGTTAGAGGCCTATAGTGAGGCGCTGAAAGACATAGACGCCTTTCTGGAAGGAAGTCCTGATGTAGAGGCCGCCCTTGTCAGCCCGGTGTTCCCTGCTGACATTAAACAAACAGTCCTGGAGGAGATTATCAAGGCATCAGGGGTGGAAGATGCCCTTGCAATTTTCCTGCGGCTTTTGGTGGAGCGTGGTAGAATACAATATTTGAGGATGATTGTGAGCTGTTTCCAGGAGTTCATGGATGAAGAGACCGGGGTAGTGCGGGCGGTGGTCCGCTCCGCGGTTCCTTTGCCTAAAGATCTGCGGGACAAATTTTCAGAGGTCCTGGCAAAGGTTACCGGCAAGCAGGTTACTTTACAAATAGAGGAAGATCCCGCCATAGTTGGCGGTGTAGTTGCCCATATAGGCGATATGGTTCTGGATGGCAGTATCAGGAGCCAGCTACAAAGTATCAGAGAATCCATAGGAAGGGGTGAGCTGGGATAATGGCACAGATAAAAGCGCAAGAAATCAGTGACATCATAAAGAAGCAGATTCAGGACTACGAAAAGACAATCGATCTTGCCGAGACAGGTACGGTCCTGTCAGTCGGTGACAATGTCGCCCGTGTCTATGGCGTGCGAAATTGTATGTCCATGGAACTTTTGGAGTTCCCTGGGGGCATCATGGGAATCGCCCTGAACCTTGAGGAGGACAATGTCGGCGTTGCCGTTATGGGTGACGTCAAAGGGATCAAAGAGGGTGATCTGGTCAAGAGGACGGCCAGGATCGCTGAGGTGCCTGTGGGTGAGGCCATGCTTGGCCGTGTTGTCGATGCCCTTGGCAGTCCCATAGACGGGCAGGGTCCAATCGACGCAAAAGACTCCAGTCGTATTGAGATGAAGGCCCCCGGCGTGATCGACAGGAAGGGCGTCCATGAGCCATGCTACACCGGTCTTAAGGCGGTTGACGCCATGACACCGGTAGGCAGGGGGCAGCGTGAGCTTATCATCGGTGACCGTCAGATAGGGAAGACGGCTATTTGTGTGGACGCGATTATCGCCCAGAAAGAAACAGATGTGTACTGCATTTATGTTGCCTGCGGGCAGAAGCAGGCAACAGTGGCCCTGGTTGCCGAGGCCCTGCGCCGTCACGGGGCAATGGAGTACACTACTATCGTTGCAGCAAGCGCCAGTGAGCCTGCATCCCTGCAGTACCTGGCTGCCTTCTCCGGCTGCGCCATGGGCGAATACTTCCGTGATCGGGGGAAACATGCCCTTATTCTCTATGATGACTTGTCAAAGCAGGCGGTATCTTATCGTGAGCTTTCATTGCTGCTGAGACGTCCTCCGGGTCGTGAGGCATATCCCGGTGATATCTTCTACAACCACTCAAGGCTCCTGGAAAGGGCCTCTAAGCAGAACGAGGAGCTGGGCTCAGGCAGCCTTACGGCCCTGCCTATAATTGAGACCCAGCAGGGTGACGTGTCTGCATATATTCCCACAAACGTTATTTCCATTACAGACGGCCAGGTCTACCTGGAGCCGGCGCTCTTCTTTGCCGGCGTCCGCCCGGCCATCAACGTCGGTCTGTCAGTGTCCCGGGTCGGCGGTGCGGCCCAGGTAAAGGCCATGAAGCAGGTGGCAGGTACCCTGAGGCTTGATCTGGCCCAGTACCGTGAGCTTGCTGCTTTTGCCCAGTTCGGTAGTGATCTGGACAAGGCCACACAGGCCCAGTTGACACGCGGTGAACGTCTGGTCGAGATCCTGAAGCAGCCACAGTATGTGCCTCTTCCAATGGAGAAACAGGTAACCATTCTCTATGCCGGTACAAAAGGGCACCTGGATGAGTTGCCTATTAATGTGCTTGGAGATTTTGAGAAAGAACTCTATGAATTCGTTGGGAATAAACACCCTGATATCTTTAGTGAGCTCAAGGAGAAGATGGCTATAGATGACAGTCTTGACAAGAAGATGAGTTCGGCAATCAGTGGTTTCGTCACGGAGTTCAAGGCTAACCGTAATCTTTAAAGAGCGAGGGGGGCTGCTGTTAAATGGCGTCACTGAAGGATATAAAGCTCAAGATAGTAGGTATAAAAAAGACTGCACAGATTACCAAGGCCATGAATATGGTGGCTGCGGCAAAACTGCGCGGGGCTCAGCAACGCATGGAGGACTTCCGTCCTTATGCGGAGAAATTCTCCGGTGTCATGGGGGAGTTGGCAGGTGCGGGTATCAACCCGGATGCCTTTCCGCTCATGGCGGCCAGGCCCGTGAAGAAGGTAATGCTGATACTGGTGACCTCTGATAGGGGGTTATGCGGGTCCTTTAATGCCAACATTACCAAGGTTGCTGAAAATTTCCTCAAAACCCAGCAGGAAGAGGGCCGAGAAGGATGCCTTGCCTGTGTGGGAAAGAAAGGCAACGCCTTTTTTAAGAGGGGCCCGTTTGAGATACTGCACAGCAGTGTGGGCATCATGGACAACATCCAGATGTTCAACGCAAGGCAGGTGGGCCAGGAGGTCATCAATCTGTTTCTGGAGGAAAAGGTGGATGAGGTCCAGTTGGTTTATGGACGTTTTATAAACGTGGCGGTCCAGCGTCCCACCATGAACCGCATCCTGCCGATCAGCACAGAAGGCCTTGAAGAGGCTGAGGGGGGAGGGGCTGAAGGCCCGAAGGCCACATATACTTATGAGCCTGATCCTGAAGAAATACTTAACCAGTTGTTGCCCATGTTCGTGAATGTACAGATTATGCATGCCATGCTGGAAACCGGGGCAAGCGAGCAGGCAGCCCGTATGACGGCAATGGACAATGCTACCCGTGCATGTGAGGATATGATCGATGATCTCACCATGGTCTTCAACAA
This sequence comes from Deltaproteobacteria bacterium, assembly GCA_030262715.1. GTDB lineage: Bacteria > Desulfobacterota > Dissulfuribacteria > Dissulfuribacterales > UBA3076 > UBA3076. The sequence goes on along the minus strand of JAJSZR010000013.1, from coordinate 14,381 downwards.
GGCCAGGCAGAGTGCAATAACCGCGGAGCTTATGGATATCGTTGGCGGAGCCGAGGCCCTCAAGTAAGGATGAGGGGCCATTAGAGAAAAATATTCGGCGTCTATTTAAGGCGTCTGGGGAGGTAGGAAGATAAATGGCTAGTGAAACTGCAGCAAATATGGGGAAGATATCTCAGGTCATCGGTGCTGTTGTCGATGTGGAGTTTGAGCCTGGAAAAATACCGTCTATTCTAACCGGTCTCTTTGTCACCAATCCGGCCATAAGTGATAAGGAGGAGAATCTGGTCCTTGAGGTTGCCCAGCACCTTGGTGACAACGTGGTGCGTACGATAGCTATGGATACCACGGACGGGCTGGTTCGTGCCATGCCGGTGAGGGATACAGGTGATCCCATAAGGATTCCTGTCGGCAAGCCGACATTGGGCCGGATTATGAATGTGGTAGGCTGGCCGGTCGATGGATTAGGGACAGTTGACGACAGTGTGACGGCACCTATTCACCGTAAATGTCCGGACTTTGTTGAGCAGGATACCACTGTCAATGTCCTTGAGACCGGTGTGAAGGTCATGGATTTGCTGGTTCCTTTCCCTCGTGGCGGCAAGATGGGGCTTTTCGGCGGGGCAGGTGTTGGAAAGACCGTTATCATGATGGAGATGATCCACAATATCGCCATGCATCACGGTGGTATTTCAGTCTTCTGCGGTGCCGGTGAGCGTACCCGTGAAGGAAACGACCTGTACCACGAGATGAAGGATTCAGGGGTCTTGCCAAAGGCCGCGCTGATCTATGGCCAGATGACAGAGCCTCCCGGGGCAAGGGCCCGAATCGGCCTTACCGGGCTTACGGCGGCAGAGTATTTCCGTGACGAGGAAGGCCAGGACGTGCTCTTCTTCATAGATAATATATTCCGGTTCACCCAGGCCGGTTCCGAGGTGTCGGCGCTGCTTGGCCGCATCCCTTCTGCAGTGGGTTACCAGCCCACACTGGCTACAGACCTTGGTGCATTGCAGGAGCGGATTACCTCGACGAGCAAGGGTTCCATTACGGCGGTTGAGTGTGTGTATGTGCCGGCTGACGACTTGACTGACCCGGCCCCTGCCACTACTTTTGCTCACCTTGACGGTACAGTGGTCCTCTCGCGGCAGATTACCGAGCTTGGTATTTACCCTGCTGTGGACCCATTGGACTCCACGTCCCGTATTCTCGATCCCAGTATCGTAGGTGAGGATCACTATAACGTGTCAAGAATGCTTCAGGTGACCCTGCAGAAATACAAAGACCTTCAGGACATCATTGCAATTCTGGGTATGGACGAGCTTTCGGATGAGGACAAGCTCACAGTCCAGAGGGCACGCAGGGCCCAGAGGTTCCTCTCCCAGCCATTCCACGTTGCTGAGACCTTTACCGGCATGCCGGGCAAGTTCATCAAGGTCGAAGATACGGTCCGTGCGTTCGGGGAGATCCTGGAGGGTAAACACGACGAACTGCCCGAGGCGGCATTCTATATGGTAGGCGGTATTGAAGAGGCCGTGGAGAAGGCAGCCAAGATGGCATAATAATGACTCTGTTGGCCGATGAGGCTGAGGAGTATAATAGCATCGTATAGCGAATAACCCGGCTCTGGACGGTTATGAAGTCAGGACACGGGTGTAGGGAAAAGTAAATGGCAAACAAGATACTTTTAGAAGTAGTTACGCCTTCGAAGTTATTGGTGAGTGAAGAGGTTGAACTGGCTACTGCACCTGGTGCGGATGGTGTGTTCGGTGCGATGGCAAATCACGCTCCTCTGTTGGCTACGCTTAAGATAGGTGAGATGCATTATCTTAATGAAGGAAATACGGTCCGCATGGCTTTAAGCGGCGGTTTCTGCGATGTGTCTAACAACCGGATGACCGTGCTGGCCGAGAGTGCTGAGATAAGCACAGAAATCGATGCAGAAAGGGCCCTCAGGGCCAAGGAGAGGGCTGAGCGTAGATTGCAGGAGGCTGAGACACGGAAGGAAGAAATTGACCTTGCACGTGCCCAGGCAGCCCTTGCAAGGGCGCTCACAAGGATCCAGATAGCGGGTCACTAGATTTAAACCGTAATTTAATGACATAGTTTTGTGTTAAGGGCAAGCCGCGTGCTTGCCCTTTTTATTTCCTTAGGATCTCTACCCATGATAGAAAATTCCGTTTCAAAGGGCAATCGGCCCTGGGCATCCATTATACTTGCAGCCGGCAAGGGGATCAGGATGAAATCAGAGATCCCGAAGGTAATGCATAACCTCCTTGGAAAGCCCCTTATAGGATATGTCCTGGGCCTGTTAAGGAATTTAGATATAGTTTTCAAGGTAGTAATAACGGGCCATGGCAGTGACCTTGTCAGAGATTATTTGAAAAAGTATGATATTAAGTTAGTAGTGCAGGAGCAGCAGCTCGGCACAGGCCATGCGACATTACGTGCAAAGGCTGCTTTGGGAGAGTTCTGTGGCAATGTTTTGATCATTTGTGGTGATACGCCTTTGGTAAAAGAAAGTACTCTTGCCTCTTTCATGGAAGATCATGCGGGTTCCGGGAGAATTATCTCTTTACTGACTGCGCACCTGAAAGATCCAACCGGATACGGACGGGTGCTCAGGTCTGTGTCCAGCAAGGCTCAAATTCAAGGAATAGTTGAGGAGAAAGATGCCACAGAGGCCCAGAGACGGGTAACAGAGATAAATACAGGAATATATGCGGTTGATTCGGATTTTTTATTTTATGCCCTTGATGCTGTTGGCTGCGATAACGTCCAGGGAGAGTACTATCTGACCGATATAGTGAGTATAGCGGTGTCTGAGGGGGTCTCGGCAGGTGCTGTCAGTGCTGCTGCTGAGGATGAGGCCTGGGGAGTCAATTCGAGGATGGACCTTGCCAGGGCTGAGACTATTTTGTTGGATAGGATAAGAAAAAGTTGGATGGAATTCGGGGTGAGCTTCGAGCTTTATGAATCTGTCTATATAGAGCCGGACGTAACGCTGTCCCGGGACGTAACAATCGGTCCCCATGTGGTCCTTAAGGGCAGGACAACAGTAGGTGAAGGGGTAAAACTAGGTGCCTTCAGTTATCTTGAAGGGGTGCAAGTGCCTCCTGGCAGCATAATACCTCCTTTTAGCAAGTTAATCAGTGCCTGAACGAGAAGTGACACCTGCCTTTTTTCAGCGAAGCACGAATTTCGTTAGGTGTCGTATAGGGTTGACGTATGCATAACCAGTGGGTTTAATGTTTTGTAAGCGTTCACAGGGCACCGCATCTGCTTTGTTGTCGGGCACTTGAAGTACAGGGAGTACGTCTGCGTACCCTCCGCATCGCATCTGCAGCACCCTGTAAACGCTTACAGTTCGGTGAGTTGCCGTAAAACTGGCGTTGTAATCCCGTGAACGGTTACAATGTTTTGAAATTTGGGAGAGGGGATATGAGTGATCAGGAGCTTGATCTATTAGAAGAAAAAATCGATAATATTCTAAGATATTGCGAACAACTGGGGTCTGAGCGGAATGATCTTCTCAGACAGACACAGGAACAGGCTTCACAGCTAAATGAACTCGAAGGTAAATTGGCCCGGTTTGAGGAAGAGAGAGAAAATGTTCGCCTTCGGGTTTCAGAACTCTTAGGCAAAATTGAACAGATAGATGCATTTTCAAAGGAATTTGAGGATACTGGTACAGCGCCACAAACTGTGGCACCTCCGGGCGTTTAGACAAATTGGAAACGACACAAATAAAATTACATTTTTTTGGCCAGGTGTTTGAACTGAAAGCCAATGATCCGGAGGTTGATGTCAAGGAAGTCGTAGAATACGTTCAAGCGAAAGTTAGAGAACAGGAGACTGCTAACAAGGGCCTAGCCCCTCATAAGATGGTAGCTTTAGCCATGCTTAATGTGGGTAAAGACTATATATTGGCCAGGCATCAATTGAGGGAACTAAAAGAGACGGTCGTTAGTAAGGCCAGTCGATTGGTTGCCAAAATTGATTCCGCAATGGATTAAATTGGCAGATCATGGTATTATATTGAAATTTGAAATTGGAAATTGGAAAAAACACAAAGAAAGATGGTATAGATGCGTTATCTAATTTCCAATTTCAAGTTTCGAATTTATTTGTTTCCCCTGCTGTGTTGGTGATTGGCAGAGTTTGTTGAGCCAACTCTCTTTACAAGGGTGTCTCCTCTCCGCATAGGGATGGAAGGAGAGAAATCTCTTTCCCGAATGGTGGATGAGATGCCCACCTGGTTAGCCAGGTTCAATAGATTTTGTCGACACGGCATAAGCGGGGGATTTTATGGGCTATAACCCCGTTCGGGTTCATATATTAAAAATGGATATGGTAATAGGTTGTCCGTCTATGTAATGTGTCTATGGGAAATTGAGTAACGGCCATACATGACTGCATGTTTAAAGATGCCATAGAATGTCCTTGTAAATCTGGCCGGTTTGCTATAATAGCTTGGACTATTTTAACGAGGGTTTTTTCGTTTTAGCGAACGAAATCCTTTTAAGCAAAAACTCGAAAGAAGCGAAGTCGATCGTCTTAATTCGGGGCTCAGGGAAAGGCTTTGGACTAATTGAGAAGAGGAATGTTTTTTACCTAAGGGGCCTTTCATAGTCACAGCACATTTTTTGGGTCGATTCCGGCCCGGATTTCAACTGTCTGCCAAAATCCATATGTAACCGTCATCAGATGCTCCACTAAGGAGTCGAGATGGGGTGTGGCCATCCTATATGGAATGGAGGTGCCACCATCATGGAAATTTCTTACCTTTTAGTTTTGACCATCTTGAGCCTGTGTGTTGGCTTAGCTGCAGGCATATGGATTACCAAACGCAGGACTGTTGACACACTTGATTCTATAAAAGAAGAAGTTGAGCGCTTAAAGAAAGATGCTCAGGCAGAGGCGGAGAGACTGTGTAAGGAAGCCAGGATCAAGGGACAGGAGGATACCTTTCAATTAAAAAGAGAGACCGAGAACGAGATAAAGGAGTGGAAGGCCGAACTGCACAGTCAAGAGAGGCGTCTTCAGCAAAAGGAGCAGCAGGTAAATCGCAAATATGAGCTGGTTGACCATAAGGAAATCGAAGTCCTTGAGAAGGAAAAAGGATTGCAGCAGTTAGAGCATACGCTCCAGGAGAAGGGAAAAGAGATAAAGGACCTGGTAACCAAACAGAGGGGCCAGCTTGAAAAGATAGCAGGCATGTCGGTTCAGGAGGCCAAGGACTATCTGCTCGAGACATTAGAGGCAGATGTCAGGCAGGACGCGGCTAAACTGATTAAAAAGATAGAAGTAGAGACTAAGGAGACCGCGGAGAAAAGGTCCAAGGAGATAATTTCACTGGCCATAGCCAGGTATGCAGGTGAATACGTAGCTGAACGTACTGTTTCAGTGGTGCATTTGCCTAATGAAGAAATGAAAGGCCGTATAATTGGTCGGGAGGGTAGAAATATCCGGGCTATAGAGGCAGCTACCGGCATAGATCTCATTATTGATGATACTCCTGAAGCCGTTCTGTTGTCCGGTTTCAATTCAGTGCGTAGAGAGGTGGCCAGGATTGCCCTTGAGAGGCTGGTTGCTGATGGCAGAATTCATCCAGCCCGCATTGAAGAGGTGGTAAGAAAGGTAGAAAAAGAAATAAATAATACCATCCGGGAGAAAGGAGAGCAGGCTACTTTTGATATTGGAGCCTATGGGATTCATCCTGAACTCATAAAGCTCTTGGGCAGGCTTCATTTCCGTACCAGCTATTCCCAGAATGTATTGCAGCATTCTATCGAGGTCGCTTTTCTTTGTGGAATAATGGCCTCTGAGTTGGGTGTCAACGTAAAGAAGGCAAAACGGGCCGGATTGCTTCATGACATCGGGAAGGCTGTGGACCATGAAGTGGAAGGTCCGCATGCCATTATAGGTGCCGATCTGGCCAGGAAGTATGGTGAGTCTCAGGATATCGTACATGCCATTGCAGCACATCACGAAGATGTGAAACCAGATACAGTGATGGCGGTCCTTGTGCAGGCTGCGGATGCCCTTTCAGGAGCAAGGCCTGGGGCCCGGCGGGAAATGCTTGAGAGCTATGTAAGGCGCCTGGAAGATTTGGAGAGTATTGCCAAGTCGTTTGCAGGTGTCCAGAAGTCCTATGCCATCCAGGCAGGCCGTGAAATACGCATAGTTGTTCTCAGTGACAAGGTATCTGACGCAGAGATTCCGCTTCTATGCCGGGAGGTGGCTAAAAAGATAGAGAGTGAATTGAGTTATCCCGGTCAAATCAAGGTGACAGTGATACGGGAGACAAGGGCCGTGGAATATGCGAAATAGGTGAACATGGTATGGAGCAGGATCTGAAAAGAGCCATGGAGCTTATTCATAGGGGGGCTGTAGAGGTTCTCGATGAGAATGAGCTGGAGAGTAAACTGAAAAGAGCCATTGAGACCGGCATACCCTTAAGGATCAAGGCTGGTTTTGATCCAACTGCCCCTGATCTGCACCTGGGACATACAGTACTCATACAGAAGATGAAGCACTTCCAGGATCTTGGCCACCGCGTGATGTTCCTCATAGGGGATTTTACCGGCTTGATAGGAGATCCATCCGGAAAGTCCGAGACAAGGCCTCCTCTCACTACCCAGCAGGTGCAGAAGAATGCCAGGACATATAAAGAACAGATCTTCAAGATACTGGATCCCGAAAAGACCGAGGTTGTCCTTAACAGTGTATGGATGCAGGAGATGAAGACCATAGATATGATACGACTGTGTGCAAAGCATACTGTGGCCAGGATGCTTGAGAGGGATGATTTCAAGAAGCGCTTTCAGGCCCAGAAACCTATAGGAATACATGAATTTATCTATCCCTTGATTCAGGGTTATGACTCTTTAGCCATACAGGCAGATGTTGAGCTTGGTGGCACTGACCAGACCTTTAACCTGTTGGTGGGTAGACACATACAAAAAGAATACGGTCAGGAACCCCAGGTTGTAATAACCATGCCGCTTCTTGAAGGACTGGACGGTGTCCAGAAGATGAGCAAGTCTCTGGGCAATTATATTGGGATTACCGAAACACCTCAGGATATATTTGGAAAGCTTATGTCTGTTTCAGACGATCTGATGTTTAGGTACTTTGAATTGCTGAGCAGTCTTGAGTTGGAGGAGATAAAAGGGCTTAGGGATGGGATTGTAGGCGGTCGTCTTCATCCCAAGGATGTGAAGATACGGCTTGCACAGGAGCTTGTGGAAAGATTTCATGGCGCTCGGGCCGCAGAGATTGCAAAAGCAGATTTTGAGGCACAATTCAGCAGGGGAGAGGTCCCTGATGATATTCCGGAGTTCAAGCTATCTCCAGACGAAAAGACAATCTATCTCCCAAGAGTTCTTAGGGAGGTTGGTCTTGTGGAAAGTACTTCTAGCGCCAGACGACTTATCAAACAGGGTGCGGTCAGCATTGATGGCAACAAGGTGCAGTCTGAGGAAATTGAGGTCCAGGGGCCCAAAGCGGTCCTGAAGGTGGGTAAGAGAAGGTTTTTGCGGGTAAAGGCTAATCGCTCAACTTAGGTTACAGTAGGAGGGCTAAATGCACCATCATCACCTGTCAAACAGTTATTTCCAGAAGGCCCAGGAGCTGATTCCGGGCGGAGTGAACAGCCCGGTCCGCGCATGCAGGTCAGTGGGCTGTGATCCCATATTTGTCGAGAAGGGAGAAGGTTGTCGCTTATTCGACGTAGATGGAAACCGGTATATCGACTATGTCTGCTCCTGGGGTCCGATGATTATCGGGCATGCATACCCTGAAGTAAAGGCGGCAGTCGCAGAGGCCCTGGCATCCGGTACCAGTTTCGGAGTGCCGACCTGGCGGGAAGTGGCCCTGGCGCAGAAAATAGTTGAGCTTGTGCCGTCCATTGAGCAGGTGAGACTGGTAAACTCAGGCACAGAGGCCACCATGAGTGCTATCCGTCTGGCCAGGGGATATACTGGCCGGAAGAAGATCTTGAAGTTTGACGGCTGTTATCACGGGCACGCAGACTCCTTCCTGGTGAAAGCCGGCTCCGGGGTGGCGACCCTTGGTATTCCGGGAAGTCCCGGAGTGCCTGAGGAGGTGGTATCCAATACACTGGCTGTGCCTTTTAATGATTTGGAGGCCCTCAAGACTGTCCTGGGCAGAGAGGGGGATGAGATAGCAGCGATTATTGTGGAACCGGTCCCGGCCAATATGGGGGTGGTTCCACCAAGAGAGGACTTTCTCCCTAAACTACGGGAGTGGACCGAAGAAAAGGGGATAGTGCTCATTTTTGACGAGGTGATTACGGGTTTCAGGCTGGCTCCGGGTGGGGCCCAGGAGTATTTTCATGTAATGCCGGACCTTACCTGTCTTGGAAAAATAATTGGTGGCGGATTGCCCGTAGGGGCCTATGGCGGCAAACAGGAGATCATGGAAAAGATTGCACCGGTGGGTCCTGTCTATCAGGCAGGGACCCTGTCCGGGAACCCACTTGCCACGGCGGCCGGCCTTGCAACCCTTGAGGTGCTGAGCCGTCCGGGTGTCTATGAAGTCCTGGAAGAAAGGGCAGGGGCCTTGGGAAACGGGCTTGTTGAAATTGCCGGGAGATATGGGATAACCTGCTGTCTGCAACGCATGGGATCCATGATGACAACTTTCTTTGGTCAAAGAGGTCCTGTTATTGATTTTGAGGCTGTCCTTAAGTCTGATACCAACCTTTATGCCCGCTTTTTCAGGCATATGCTGGAGGAAGGCGTTTATCTGGCTCCATCCCAATTTGAGGCAGGCTTTGTCTCTCTGGTCCACGGATGGGATGTGATTGAAGAGACTCTCAAGGATGCTGAATCCGCATTCAAGAATCTTGCTTAAGGCGTAATTATTCAATCCCTGCCAAGGAGCGTGAACGGTTCAACTTAAGGCAGAAATCAGGGGCTGGTTTGATACAAATGGATTGACAGTTGTGTTTTCCTATGCTATTTGATAATCCAATTCTCCAGGAAGGCTTTTGGGGAGTTTTTTAATAATATTAAAAATGAATGAGGCCCCGTTCAGTACGGTTAACGGAGTCGGCTATTGGCAGAAAAGTTATGGTGATACATGGGCAGTATAAAAAAGGAATTGGCATCGCAGTTTCGCAGCCTCAGCGTTGCCCTTACTATTTCCATGTCCGTGGTTTTTTCCATCTTTGCCGGGGCGATTACGGGATATTATCTGGATGCCTGGCTATTTGATGGGCAAAGTCATTGGTTTACTATTATCTGTCTTTTTTTGGGGATTGCCGGGGCTGCTAAGAATTTTCTTATCCTGACCAAACGTTTTACCAAGGAACCCGGGGAGAAAAAGGGGAAAGACCAGCCAGGGGCACATACTTCAGGTCGCCAAGACGATGTTTAAGGCATTAATCAGCGGAAATATGGACGAACATTTTGTAAAGTATTATAAGTGTGCTAACTGGATCCTTCTGGTCTTGATGGCGGTTGTAGCCAATGTGATATCTTCCCTTGATATGGTCACCGGTATCCTGGTTGGCGGGTTTATAGCCAATCTAAATTGTATGGGGCTTGAGCGCGATTGCAAGCGCATGGTGCGCTGGCGTACCATAATTGTTTATTACGGAGGGTTTGCTGTCAGATTGGGGCTTATTACCCTGGCAGTGACAGCGGCCTTTTTAATATTTCCCAAATTAGTTTCACCCATAGGGTTTTTTATTGGCCTTTCGGTTGTGGTGATAAACTTTTATATCTTATTATTGGCTATGGTGATTCATAGAGTTCGTTTTAAGGAGGCTGTCTAGTCATGGAACACCCATTACTATTTTTGAGTATTTTATTGGATGCCATCGGGCTGCCTGCCCATGGGGGGGAGGGCGTACTTGCAAAGGTTCTTGCCCCGCACATGCAGTATAGCTATCTTGCCATGATTATTTGTATTGTCCTGGCCAAGGCAGCTACCAGCAGAATGGAGATGATACCTAGGGGTATGCAGAATCTCATGGAGGCCTTTGTGGGAGGTCTTGATGACTTCCTCTATGATCAGACCGGTGACAGGAAGAAGGCCATGATCATCTTCCCGATGATCGCCACATTCGCCTATCTGATAATTATCTCCAACTACATGGGGTTGGTCCCGGGCTTTATGTCCCCTACTGCCAACCTCAACGTGACACTGGGTCTCACCTCTGTCTCAATATTTACATATCATGCCTTGGGGTTCAGGTTTCATGGAATAAAGTATCTCAAGCACTTCATGGGCCCTATTCCGGCTATGGCCCCTCTCATGTTCCCCATAGAGATTTTCAGTCACATCGGTCGTATCCTTTCGCTCTCCATTCGACTCTTTGGAAACATGGTGTCCAAGGAGATCCTCCTTGGTCTGTTGTTTATGCTGGCCGGGCCTTATCTGGCACCCCTGCCGATCATGATCCTGGGTTGCCTGGTGTGTCTGATTCAGACGTTTATCTTCATGATGCTTTCCATCGTGTACTCAGTAGAGGCCATGGCGGAAGAACATTAATAACTTAGCGAAGAAGGCCAAATTAAATATATTTTATTTCACAAAGGAGGGAATGACGTGAAAAAAGTTTCTCTGGTTTCTGTTTTGTCAGTGTTAATGGTTTTGGGTTTTGCCGGTCTGGCATTGGCCACTGATGGTGACATCGAAAAAGGTGGCCACATGGGGTTCCTTATGGCTGCCTCTGTCCTGGCTGCAGGTCTCGCCGTCGGTATCGCCGCATCCGGATGCGGTGTGGGTATGGGCCATTGCGCCAAGGGCTGCCTTGATGCGACCGCACGCAACCCTGAACTTGCCGGTAAATTTACTGTTACCATGTTCATCGGTCTGGCCCTGATCGAGTCACTGACAATTTATGCCTTGGTTGTGGCCCTGATTTGTCTTTATGCCAACCCGATGCTGCCAGCTCTCAAAGGAATCTTCGGGCTATAATAGGTCGAGAAGGTATAACTGAGAAAGAGCTCAAAGGGCTGCGGGGTAAATATCCCGCAGCCCTATTTTTTTGTAACCGTTTACAAGGGCACCGCATCTGGTTTGTTATCGGGCACTTGAAGTACAGGGAGTATATCTGCGTACCCTCCGCCTCGCATCTGCAGCACCCTGTAAACGCTTAAGCGTTCATGGATTTATAGATGGAAAGGTTCTGTGTTCAGAGGTTCAAGAAAAAGATGAACATCGAACATCGAACGTCCAACATCGAATTTTGAATGGGAAAAGATGAAGAAACAGACTTATGACCTGGAAGAAAGGCTGCTCAAATATATAGAAATAGCCGTTGAATGGTAATTTTTCAATAAGCCTGGGTAACGGCCACTGGATAGTCGCAAAATATGATTTGCACGGACTTATTGAGAAGTTACATTGAATGTTCAGTATTGGATATTTGTTTTTCATTCGATGTTGGACGTTCGATGTTGGACGTTCGATGTTCATCTTTCAAAACAATTCCGTACGGCATAAATGTAACCTGTTTGCTGCGGCTGGTGGGCCTTTAGCTACGATGTTTCCTCCGTCCGGGCCTCCACCCGGGCCCAGTTCAATTATCCAGTCTGCCAGGTCCAGGATCTCAGGCTGGTTCTCGATGAGTATGACCGAGTGGCCCTGTTCAAGGAGTTCGTCCAGAACCGAAATAAACCTTTCCAAGTCCCTTGGATGAAGACCACGGGATGGCTCATCCATGATGTAGATCGTGGAATCATGGGCCTGTTTTGCGAGTTCCCTGGTGAGCTTGAGCCGCTGGGCCTCTCCGCCTGAGAGTGTGCAGGCAGGTTGCCCGAGCTTGAGATATCCAAGCCCGATCCTTTCAATTACCTCCAGAGGGCGTCTTATCCTGGGTATCCTGGCAAAGAAATCTGCTGCATCCTTTATTGTCATATCCAGGACTTCCGCCATGTTCAGCCCCTTATACCTTATTCCCAGGGCCTCCCTGTTGTAGCGCATCCCTCTGCAGAGGTCACAGTTTATCTTAATTGAAGGGAGATACTGCAGGTCCAGATCAATAGAGCCCTGACCCTTGCACCTTTCACATCTGCCGCCCTTGCGGGTAAGGCTAAAATAGCCTGCCTTATAACCCCGGCCCCTGGCCTCAGGGACCCTGGAGAAAACAGCCCTGATGTGGGTAAAAATACCCATGTATGTTGCAGGCATTGAGAATCGGGCCTTTGTAAGGGGTGTCTGGTCTACAAGGATGGTCTCAGGTATGTTAGACAATCCACCTTTCAGGATCAGCTTTGTCTTTTTAGAAGATCCCTCTCCGGGTTCACAGCGAAGCGCATGATATAATTCGTCAGTCACCAGGGTGCTTTTGCCGGACCCTGAAACACCTGTCACACAGACCAGGCAACCAAGAGGGAATGCCACTGTAATATCTCTGAGGTTATTTTTCTGTGCGTTGCAGATGATTACCTGCCCATGGATTTTTCTCTTATGGCCATGCCTTTTAAGGCGTCTTTTTCCTTGAAGATACGGTCCTGTAATGCTGTTTTGGTCTTTTGCCATATTTTCGGCCGTGCCGGAGAAGACCAGATATCCTCCTTCATCTGCTGCTCCGGGACCCAGCTCAATTACGTTGTCTGCCTTTCGAATGATGTCAAGGTCATGTTCCACTACTATTATTGTGTTGCCCTGATCTCTTAAATGGATAAGGTTCTGCCACAGGGCTTGCTGCTCGCGCGGGTGCAGACCTATTGTGGGCTCATCCAGTATATACAGAATCCCGGTCAGTTCCCGGCCAAGCTGGGCACCCAGGCGCAGCCTCTGGATTTCTCCGCCTGACAGGGTTGTAGCCGGTCGATTGAGTTCGATGTAACCAAGACCCATTTCTTCCAAAGGTTTGAGCCGGGATAAAATGGCTTCAACAATGCGGATTCCGGCCTGGATGTTTTTTATATTGTGGAATTTTTCTGAAAATCCCATGGAAAAGGAAAGTAGCCATATGTAGGCCTTATGTACAGACCATGTCATGAGATCAGGAAAGGCCCGATCTCCTATACGGACACTTCGGGCAAATGGGTTTAATCCGGTCCCGCCGCATTCCGGGCAGGGTTGACCCGATTTGTTTTTACCCTTGCCTTTGCAGGAGAAACACATTCCATCCGGGTGGCTGCAGGAAAATATTTGGGGGCTGAGAGCGGGAAAAGACTCTTGGCATTTGGGGCAGGTCATCTTCTCACTGAATGTATGTATCTCAGGCCTTTTTCCTTTTTTTGCAGGAAGAATCTCTATCGTTACGGAACCCTCTCCCTGACTAAGGGCCAGGGTAAGAGAATCTACGAGGCGTGAAAGGATCCCTGGTTTCAATATCAGACGATCCACTACCAGTTCCAGGGAATTGGGTTGCTTTTCCAATGTTACTGGGGCATCCAGGGTAAATTGTTTTCCATCTATTCTGATCCTGAGAAAGCCATCTCTTTTCAGATGGTTCAGTATTTCGTCCAGGGATATCAGATCCATCCTTCGAGTTATGGGTGCCATCAAGATCAATTTGGTACCTTCTGGAAGATCCAGAATCCTGTCAGCCATCTGATCTATACTAAGGGCTCGGATCTCTATTTGGCACTTTGGGCAGTACGGCCGGCCACATGTGGCGAAAAACAGGCGCATGAAGTCTGCTATGCTGGTGAGGGTAGCCACGCTGGACCTGGGACTGCGCACAAAGGGTTTCTGCTCAAAAGCAATGGGGGGAGGGAGGCCTTTTATTGCATCCACTAGTGGCCTGTCCCATAGGTCGACAATACGTTTCACCGCCATGCCCAGAGATTCGAGGTAGCGATATTGACCCTCGGCAAAAAGCACATCCAGGGCCAGAGTTGATTTGCCGGATCCTGAGGGACCGGTCAGGACTGTAATCTTTCCCAGTGGTATCGAAAGGTCAAAGCCCTTCAGATTGTGTTGACGGACATTGACAATGTCTATAGTTTGATCTGTCATACGTTTTAAGTTATCGTCTTGACAAGAAAGGAGAAAGACCGTACAGAATGCTCGTACTACACTACAGTAATTATTTATTCCCTGCCAAGTAGTGTGACCCGTTATACGCGACATCTTGCTCAATTTGTGCTTTCCGGCAAAGTGGTTGCAGTGTAATATGCAGACGGCTTGGAAGCGGAAAGGGCACTGGTGGCCCTCCCGGACTTCAAATCCGGTGCACCGGGTGAAGAGCTCGGTGGGTGGGTTCGATTCCCATGCGCTTCCGCCATTTGATTCAAACAGATCCAATGCGGAGGAAAGCGATACGGAAAGGTGACGTAATAGTTAGACAGGAGTTTAACAGTAAACGCAAAATAAGCCAAGTTTTTCCTTTTATTTCAAAGGGTTAGTCATTCTTACCTTGTAAGACCCTTCGTACTACAGCATTATTTTTCCAG
>JAJSZR010000012.1 GCA_030262715.1 Deltaproteobacteria bacterium | reverse complement strand
GGAAAAATAATGCTGTAGTACGAAGGGTCTTACAAGGTAAGAATGACTAACCCTTTGAAATAAAAGGAAAAACTTGGCTTATTTTGCGTTTACTGTTAAACTCCTGTCAGAGAAAGAATGATGGCAAGCCAGGTTTGTATTCTGAGAAAAGTGCAAATACGTCATCAGGGGTTAAGGTAATGATTCAGGAACTCGCTCCTCCTGTTTTGGGCCTTAAGAATCAGCTCACAGACTTCTCTGACTGCACCCTTTCCCCCTGGTTGTCGTGTAACATAATCAACATAGTCTTCCATGGATTGTGTGGCATCGGCAACTACTATGGCAAGACCTGCCTTCTGAAGAAGGGGTAGATCTACCCAGTCATCTCCTATATAAGCAACTTCTTTATCCTTTATCCCCAGCTTTTTCTTTATTCTTTCGTATACTTCTATTTTGTCAGGCAGTCCTTGATATACCAGCTTTATGCCTAATTCTTCGGCCCTGATAGCGAGGGCATGAGAAGAGCGGGAACTGAGAATAGCTACATGGATTCCCGCCAGACCGAGGAGCTTAAGGCCAAGGCCATCGTGCACATGAAAGCTCTGAACCTGTTCTCTTTGAGAGGTATATACAATACTTCCGTCGGTCAGCACTCCGTCAACATCCAGCGCAAGAAGGCGGATGTTACGGGCCTTTGTCATGAGCAGTTCTTTATCTATATGTGCCATCTGATAATAATTTATTCTACCGCCTGTCTGATCCTGGAAAGGACCTTCAGCAGGTCTTCCGCAGCTTCAAGGGAGAGACTGTTGGGGCCGTCACAAAGGGCCTTATCCGGATTTGGATGGACCTCCAGAAAAATTCCATCCACTCCTGCTGCCATTGCAGCCCTGGCAAGAGTGGACACGAATTCCCTCTGGCCTGATGAGCATCCATCCCCACCGCCGGGGAGCTGGACACTGTGTGTGGCGTCAAAAACCACGGGAGACCCGATTTCCCTCATTATAGCCAGGCCACGCATGTCAACCACAAGGTTGTTGTAGCCAAAAGAGGTACCCCTTTCAGTAAGGATGACTTGATTATTTCCACTCTCTTTTATCTTGGCAACTGCATGTCTCATATCCCATGGGGCCATGAATTGCCCTTTCTTAATGTTGATGGGAAGAAGGGTCTGAGCTGCTGCCACCAGGAGGTCTGTTTGTCTACATAGAAAGGCCGGTATCTGAATACAGTCAAGGACCGTTGCGGCTGCCTCTGCCTGATCGGATGTGTGGATATCTGAGATCACCGGCACATTTAGTTCCTCCTTGATGGCAGAAAGCATTTCAAGGCCTTTAGCCAGTCCCGGTCCTCTGTATGACCTTATAGATGTCCTGTTTGCCTTGTCGAAGGATGCCTTGAATAAATAGGAAAACCCGCAATTCCTGGCAGCCTGGGCCATGAAAGCTCCAATGGAAAGAGCGGTTTCAATATCTTCCAGCACGCAGGGTCCTGCAATAAGCAAAAGTGGCTGTCCTGATCCGACGCTGACTCCAGCTATACGCACGCTTTGTATCTGGATGTCTTTTGTACTCATTGTTTTATGCTTTGGGCTTTTAGTTTTCTTGCAAGTGCGGCATTTATAAATGCCGCAAACAGGGGATGGGGATCAATAGGTCTGGATTTGAACTCGGGATGAAACTGACAGGCAAGGAACCATGGATGTTCCGGTATTTCAATGATCTCTACCAGTTCTCCATTGGGACTCAGCCCGGTGAACCTGATTCCAGCGTCCTCAAGGGCCTTTCGATAGGAATTATTGAGTTCATATCTGTGGCGATGCCTTTCGGAGATCTGCTCGACTCCATAGGCAGCATATGCCTTGCTGCCTGGGACCAACTTGCATGGATATGCGCCAAGGCGCATGGTGCCTCCCTTTTGGGTATTCTCATCCCTTTTTTGAATTTTCTTTATACGGTAGTCGTACCATTCCTTCATCAGATAGATAACCGGGTCAGGTGTGGTAGAAGCGAATTCAGTGCTGTCAGCCAGGGGCAGCCCGGCTACATTCCGGGCGAATTCAATAACTGCCAACTGCATGCCCAGACAGATGCCGAAAAAAGGCACCTTGTTTTCTCTGGCATAAGTGATGGCCTCAAGTTTTCCAGGTATTCCCCTTGAGCCAAATCCCCCTGGGACCAAGATCCCATCGGCCTTTGAAAGCCGGTTTGCCAGCTTTTCGCCCTTTGTTTCCTCTGAGTTCACAAAGTCTATTTCGATTTCGGAGCTGTTTGCAACACCCCCGTGGAACAAGGCCTCATTCAGACTTTTATAGGATTCCCTGAGGTTTACATACTTGCCGACCACAGCAATCCGCACCTTGTGCTTGGGTTCCCTGATCTTGGCAATAAGGTCCTCCCACTGGGTAAGTACAGGTGCCCTTGTCCACATGTTAAGGGATTCGATAATTCGTTCGTCCAGCCCTTGCTCATGAAAGCGTAATGGCACTTCATAGATGCACTTTACGTCTTTGGCTGCAATGACCCGGTCTTCTTCTACGTTGCAGAATAGTGATATCTTGGCCTTAATATCTGGTGAAAGATCGATCTGAGTGCGGCAGAGCAGGATGTCCGGCTGAATACCTATGGATAGCAGTTCTTTTACACTGTGTTGTGTTGGTTTTGTTTTGAGTTCACCTGCTGCCTGGATATAGGGCACATAGGTCAAATGGATATAAAGGGTGTTTTCCGTACCCAGGTCGCTTCTTAACTGTCTAATAGCCTCCAGAAACGGCAGGCCTTCAATGTCCCCTATTGTGCCCCCTATTTCTATAATGGCTATATCTGCCTCACCATTTAATTGGAGAATCGCCTGTTTGATCTCGTCAGTTATGTGAGGGATAACCTGGACCGTACCTCCAAGGTAGTCTCCCCTTCGTTCCTTTGTGATAACACTATAATAAATACGGCCTGAAGTGTAGTTGTGCCTCTGTCCCAGCTTTGCATGGGTATAACGCTCGTAATGCCCGAGATCCAGGTCTGTTTCAGCACCATCGTCTGTTACGAATACCTCACCGTGCTGGAAAGGGTTCATGGTGCCGGGGTCCACGTTTATGTATGGATCCAGCTTCTGAATGGTGATCCGAAGACCCCTGGCCTCGAGCAATGCCCCTATGGAAGCTGCTGCCAGGCCTTTTCCCAGAGATGAGAGGACCCCTCCAGTGATAAAAATGAATTTTGTTCTCATATTCATAATTAGAATTCTTGTGCCTTATCAGAGACCAAAATCTGAGATTTTGCAAGCGGTTTCCAAGGACCCAGTTCCTGCTTGACAGGGCGAGAGACCGAAGCGATGATTTTCGTACTCCTGGCCTCAATCTCGTCTCGGCCCTCATTTTTCTATTCCATTCCTAGCCTTTACTCCTTTGCTTAAGTAATGTTTTATCATCTGCACTTCTGTTACCAGATCGGCTCGCTCTGTTATTTCTTTAGGTGCCCATCTCCCAGTAAATACGAGTTCAACATCTTGAGGTCGTCTTTCCAAAAGGTTTATCACGCTTTCCACCGGGATGAGCCCAAAATGAACAGCCACATTTATTTCATCAAGAACGATCAGGTCATATCTTCCCTCTTCCATGACCTGCATTATTTCACTGAGGCCGGCCCGGGCCATTTCTATCTCTTTCTCAGAGGGTCTTTCTTTCGGTCTGTCGCCATGACAAGTAATGAATCTGCCTGAACCATACTGGCGTATTGTGACCTGGCCTCCAAGTCTTTTAAGGGCCTTTATTTCGTTATATTCGCCATGTTTTAAAAACTGGGCGAATAATACCTTCCAACCGGCTCCAACTGCCCTGAGGGTCAGCCCAAGAGCGGCAGTAGTCTTTCCCTTTCCGTCCCCGGTATAGACGTGAATAAAACGCGTATTTTTTTGCAAGCAGCTCCTCATGGAAAAATTGGACTCAAAATATTAAACGGCAGCATTAATGTATTTTTGACCAGATTTATCATGGCTTCGCTTACTGCATAAGGTGACAGGACCGTGACCTCCGGGTCTTTTATTTGTCCCTTGATTTTTACCGGAAATGCTACGATTGCCGTGTCCTTTCCTCCTATGGCCTTTCCCAGCAAAGGTACCTTTGAGACAATGGTATCAATGGTCTTCAATGGGGCTACCAGTACAGTCATGTCTGTATCCATTTCGTCCAGATTAATTTTTCCGCTACCAAAGAGGTTTAGCCCTTCCCCTTTAATTATAGCATGATCAATGATCAGGTTGTTATCCTTTATGCTGCCCTTAATATCCATTTGTGAAAAAGGAAGGCCTTCAGTAAGGAGATCCGGAAGTCCATTTTTGGAAAAAAGGTCTATAACGTTAAGGACGCTGAATATCTTTGAGAGCAGTGTCATGCGTCTTATTATACCATTGGCGGATCGGAGTTCCACTGTGCCCCGTTGCCAATTGTCAGATGTTCCTTCAAGGTTTGCATTAAAGACAAAAGGGCCCTCTAATACGTCTTGCTTAAAACCGAGACATGAAAGCACTTTTTGGAAAAGTAACTTTTCATCATGATCTGTAGATATGGAAAGGATTTTCAGGCCGGGTCCAGGTCCTGAACGCCAAGTGCCGGTTGTATTTAGGCCGCAAATCATTCCTGAAGATACGGAGATGGACGTCTTTTCTTGAGGTAAGAGTTTTACCTGGCCCGTAAGGGGTTGCCAGACAAAGTCGGTGGCTTTTCGGTCAGCATCAGGACTGGGAGCTTTTTTCCTGCTTGTGTATTTAAACCTATCCAGTTCGAAGTTAATTCTGCCTGTAAGAGAAAGGGTAGAATTTGGTGATTTGGGAGTAGGTGTAAGGTCGGGGGAAGGATATTTTCCTTTTAATGTTTTAAGGAGTCGTGAGAGATTTTCCCAGGAAAGAGAATCGGATTTCAGATCCAAGTCCAGATCAATATTATGCTTTGAGAATGAAGCCCGTCCCTTAGACATCACTGATTCGCCATTTATCCTCAAAGAGAGTCCCTCTATGTCTGTCCATGAGTCATGACCTGCCAGGTTGGCATATTTGACAGCTATCGGCCCTGTAACACCCCAGTGCCAGTTTAGTTCAGATGCCTTTATAGGGCCTTTGAGCCGGATAGAACTTGGGTCTTCCAGAAGACAACTCAGGTTGCATGAGCCCATTATGTAGCCGGATAGTAGTTTGTTCTCTTCCAGGATTTTGTCTAAAGTGTCTCCTTTCAGGCATCCTTCCCAATTCAGCAGTAAATTTTCCCTTGGGATCTTTTGCAGATTCAGAGAAAAGTTGGCCTTCTCCTTTGGAGTAGTAATGGTAAGGTCTTTTATGGAGAGCTCCTTTGGACCGGAGTGGAGGTCCAGTTTTACCTTTGTGGCCTTCTTGTTTTCTATATCTGGGATGATCTCTCCCTTTACGTCAGTCTTTTTTTGGTCCCAGGCGACCTTTAAACGGTTCAAAGTACAGGGGGTCCTGGGAAAGTACAGGGTGGGTATCCAACCCTTTGCCTTTACCCATTGGGAAATACCTTCTTTTGCAGTCCCGCTCAGATCAAGCCAGCCCTGCCAGTCTTGCCAATTCCTGTGTCTGAGATCTCCGTTTAAGTCCATCTGCTGGTCTGAAAGGCGCATCTCGCAACTGGATATTCGAACATTTTCCTGGTCAGCCTGTACAGAGACATTTTCAATGCGGGATGGTCCGGGAAGCAGAGGGCTGTGGAAATCAAGGCCTTTGGTGCCGGCTGTTATGCTGTATTCCCATTTCCGGGGTCTCTTCACAGGTCCTTTAAGTCTCGCGTCCGTTACTTCCAAAGGACCATCAATTGAAAGGAGTACTTTGGAGAGGATTTTTCGCAACACGGGATAGCGCTTTAGCTCCATAAAAAGGGGGGCTGAGTCCAGGGAGGCATTAAGCCTTGTGATGTCGAGAAAAACCCCATCTTTCCACCTGACTGATCCCTCGGTTTCGTGGATAGAATGAGGACCGGCTACCCCCTGAATATTGCTCCAGTTTACCTCGTCAGGCAGGACCTGGAGTTGGCCTTTCTTGATCTTGATAGGCCATGTAATCCGCTGGTAATTTACCGTTCCATCAATGCTTGATACCTCCACTCTTACTGAAATATTTTTTAACCTGTCGCCCAGGATGAGACGTCCTGAAGTCTTGCCCCGTACATTACTGAAATTTGTCAACTCATTTCTGAACCCTTGATGATGCACCAATCTATGTAAAAGAGGCGGAAGTTTTGAAAGATCTGCATCCAGTTCCAGATCTAATTTAAAGACCTTGTCTTCGTCTTTGCCAACCAGGCCCAATGCAAAAGTGCCATTTGTGCCCAGGGAATCATCCAGTCGGGCTGAAAGATTCTGCCCGGTCAGTATCCCGTTTTTGATCTCAATCCGGCCCGAAGCCTCTTTGAGGTCCAGATCAACATTCGGAACGTGTACCGGCGCTCCATCCACGTCGGCTGTGATAGTCATGGACTCCAGTTCCCGAAAGCGTGACGCAGGTCCCTCAAAGTAAAATCTTGCCTCTTTGGCCTTGCCTCCCAGGACTATGTTGCACACCAGGTCGGCCACCTTGTGCCTGCCAAAAAGGGCGAGGACTTTTTCCCTGACTCCTGAAAGATCTGCTTCCTTTGCCTTGAGGTCGATATGCCAGAGTGCTTTATCAGTAAGAGGCGCCGGATGCCTTTCTATCACTCCTGATAAGGTCAGCCCAGGGTCTGTAAGCTCCAACGCATTTACCGATACATGAAGTTGCTGCCCCTGTTTTTCTAAACTCAGATCTGTATAGCCGCATGAAAACAGCATTTCTTTGTCATGTGATTTGATTTTTAGACAAGGGAAATCACCTTTTATTGAGGCCTTTATATCGTCAAGGCCGGTTCCTTTGATGGTAGCCTTTACATTAACATCTGAGTCTAAAGGCTTAACCTGGCTCTCGTTCAGGGAAGCAAGGAGAATTTTGTGCAGTTTGAATTCCTGGCAGTCTATCCATAACTCATAGGAGCCTTTTGACGGTATGAAATGGCCTTTGGTCTCCAGGCTTCTGGCATAAGGCGGTGTACATTTTAGAGATGCATCAACCCTGTCAGGTACTATATCTATTTTGGCCTCGATATTTGAAAAGTTGAGGCAATTGGTATCGTGTAGCAGTCCTGGAAAGATACCTTCCGGATCTAGGGCAAGGCCACCATTTTTTATAACGAGTGTGGCTGAAAGAGTGGGTAATAACCGTGACTCTTTGCCGGCAGACGGAGCCAGGGACTTGAGATGGAGATTGGGATTGTCGAGAACCACTCGGCTTATTCCGGGTTTGCCACGAAAAAGGCCCAGCCAGTCCGGGAAAAGCAGGACCTCCGGGACCTTTGTCTCTAACTGCTCATTGTTAAGTAGAGCGTCAATAAGTACTAAGTGTGGAAGGGGAAGCCAGTGCCAGGAGATTGCCTTGATGTCAATATCACTGTCTAATCTATGGGTAAGCTCATAGGTTATTCTGGGGCGGACCTGTTCCAACTGCAAAAGGTATGGGGTGAGAAACACAAGGAGCCCAAGGATTGCAAGAACAGCGATAAAGATTTTAATAATGCGCGCTTTATTCATCTACTTAATAATTGAGGTCTGCTACCAGTAGCCTCAGGTGTTCCAGTTTTTCAAAGTCCTTGCAGGAAAGCAGTGCCTTTAAATTTGAAAGGGCAGGGGAGATATAGGGCTTAAAGAAGACCTTTCCTTTTTTAAGATAAAGGTATGAATACGCACCTAATGCCTGCATAGTACGAAGAAGGGCAAGCAGGTGAAATTCCCTTTCAAACATAGTTTTATCCAGGTCGATATTCAGGGCATCAAGCTCGTCTAGATAGAATTGCAAAAGCTCAGACCAAATAGTCTTGGGTAGTGCGACATAAGGATCCAGGAGCAGGGCAGCAACATCATAGCCCAGGGGACCAAGACGACCGCCCTGAAAATCAATTATCCTTAAGACCCCGTTCCAGAGCAAAATATTGCGGGACTGAAAGTCCCGGTGCAAAAAGTACTCCTTATTGTCAATAAAATCTACTTGTGAAGCCAGCCTTGTAAGCTCATCTTCAAGCTCTGGTGTTTTGCTGCAGCCCATGAGGTCTTCAACAAAGGATTGCAAAAAATAAAAGGCCTCTCGTACCTTGGCCAGTTTACTGTCATAATATTCTGAGTCATAGCACCATTTGCAGTTGAATCCATGGCAGCCCCATACCTGCATCTTTGCCAACAAAGAAAGGACCTGCCGGTAAAGCTCTTTGACCTGTGACCATTTACTTTGGGAGATCAGTGCCAGGATTTCTGTCTGTAAATGCCTGTCTCCAAGATACTCCACCACAATAATTCCAGTATCCCTGTTGAAATCATATATTTTTGGAACCGGAACCCCGACCCTGGCCAGATGATTCCCAATAGCAACATAACTATAGGTTTCGGAAGTACCTATATTTCCTGGAGAAGGTTCAATTGCCAGGGCAGGCTTGCCCTTCCACCGGATCTTGAAAAAACGCCTGTCAGATCCATCAGAAGAGAGAGGTGTGGAGAAAAATTGCAAGAGATGGTCGTGAGACTCACTGCGTCCCACACAAATCTCTAAAAAGCGATTTACTATCAGGCCAACTTAAAGCAAGCACTATCTTTGCTGATGCTAAAATAGGATCTGGAAATGCGTGACAAGGATATCATTGTCGATGTCCTCGCCGTGCATCTCCTCCCGGAACGAGTAATTGAGCTGCCATTTGATATTTTGTCCGTGAATGAACCAATTGTACCCCACGGTATACCAGCGGCTGTCAAGAGTATTGTCAACATCCACATTCGGATCAAACTCATCGTATCGCGCAGTGAGCTGGAAATTGTCAGTGAGGTATATCTGTGTCTGTATACCGTAACCGTATTGACGCTTGGACTCATCGCCATCTTGCGTTATGTATTCAAATTGCAGGTGTACCGGATTCCAGTCGAATGCGCAATTAAAATCCCAAATATTCAAGTTGTCCGCAACCTTGTGGTCCTCTATAGGATATTCATAATAGTCGCCAACCTCTTTTGCCTTGCCAAGGACAGTGGTTTCATAATCATAGCCCACTTGATCATAAGCATAGCTTGTGCCTAAAGTGAAGTGTGGCGACGGTCGCCAGAGTAACATGCCGGTTACCATGAAATTTTCGTTGTCATTACGCATATGGTTGAATGTGTTGCCGTTGTATAACCCAAGCGCGCAAAAGAACGGCAAATCGTGAACTTTTTGTCCGTGGGCCCGGCCATCCCATTCACCTTTTCTGGGTGACTCCACGCTGATTCCGATTTCACGCCTTCGGGCGAGCTTATCGATCACAAGGGGACGTTCACATAGGGGAAGATACGGTCCGTGCGTAGTATATGATGGCGAAAAAAGTGACTTGAACTGCCCAACCCTTATGTTGACAAAAGGATGCGCCTTATACACAAAATATGCGTCCTGGAGTTTTACGCCAATATCCTCTCTTTTAAGTTTATAATCCGGCGTTTCAGGATCTATCTTGTCTTCGTTTTGATCGCCGTCTGCACTGAACTGTACATGGTATTTCCACTGGTCAGTCACGTTGCCGAAAAAGCGGAAACGAACACGACGTATAGAAAACCCATCGAATTCAGAGTCATCAAATGCCTTCTGATGAGTCACTTTATCTAGATCGCCATTTTCAATTGAAGTGTATCGTGCCTGTACACGTCCCTTAAAGTTGATACTCTTAGTTTTGCGGGCGCTTTTAACAACAAACTCTTTTTCAGGAGGAGGCTTCTCACAGTATTCCTCTATTTCCTCTATCCGTCCCTCCTTTATTTTCTTAATATCATCCTCAGTAACTATTCCTTTTTCTATAAGTACTTGAAGCAATTCCTCGGCCGTCAACTGGGCAAAGCTGTTTACCACGCCTCCGAGCAAAAAAAACACACACAAAACAACACTGTAACATTTCTTCATTAAAAAATTCCTCCTCCTTTGGTTTCCAATGCAAAGCCAACGCCACTTCCCGATAATGATACCTTATATCCCATCTCTTGCCGTAAAATATCCGTGTAACTCATAAGTACCACAGTTTAAGCATAGCCGGTACCGGAATCCTGTCCTTGGGATGCCTGAGGTTCCATGACTGATTTTCCAGAGGACAGATGGCCCTGCCGGTCATCTATCATTAATGAATAGGGCAATTTAATTTGAAAATTATTTTGAGAAGTATCCAATAAAAATTGAACACTTTTGTTTTTGAATTGTTCACATATTATGCCAGGTAAAAGGAATAAATCATGATATTCACATATACCTGCATCACCTCTGGAGGATGAATAGCAAGAAGAAAGTATAAGTATGCCAGGAAATAAAGACTCTAATTTTTTTGGATCATTATTGAAAAACTTACAATCATTACACGCTATTGTCTTATCAGACTTCTTCTTTAATAATGTAAACATATTTAATTAATTAATCCTCAAGAAATATAACAATTTCACGAAGTGAAATATATATTATTTTAAATCAAAGTCAATATTTTAGGTGTAATATTACTGCGAGCCAGGAGATAATGATGAGCACCAAGCGGAGACAACACATTCCGGAATTCAAGGCGAAAGTTGCTCTGTCAGCTTGTGCCTTGCCCATGAATAAAAATTTTGAATTTTACAAGCAGTTCTATCTTTTAATCTATTATATGCTAGCTAGCACGTTGTCAGACTGCGGAGCACACAGAGAGTAAAAAGCCCTACAACTCCATGGCCCATTCCAACACGGCCTTGTGAAGATGCATCTTGTTTTCCGCCTGGTCCCATACTAGTGAATGCGGCCCTTCCAGCACTTCTTCGCTTATTTCCTCACCTCGATGGGCTGGTAGGCAGTGGAGGACAATGGCATCCTTTTTTGCCTTGGCAAGAAGCGCCTCGTTGATCTGAAAAGGGGCAAATATCTCCCGGCGTTTCGAGGCCTCTTGTTCCTGGCCCATACTGGCCCACACGTCTGCGTTTATGACGTCAGCACCTTTTACTGCCTCTTTTGGATCAGTCATAAGTGTGATGGGTGCTGCGGACTTAGCCTGGGCAGTGTTTAAAATTTCTTTGTTCGGTTCGTATCCCTCTGGGCAGGCCAGGGCCAAGACAAACCCAAGGCGACTTGCACCCTGGATCCATGAGTGGGCCACATTGTTCCCATCTCCTACCCAGGCGATTTTTAGGGCTCTTATATCTTCATCTTTGTGCTCCATGACAGTCATGATGTCAGAGAGGACCTGACATGGATGATACTGATCGGTAAGTCCGTTGATAACAGGGACATCTGACCACCTGGCAAGCTCATCAACTACCTCCTGCCCAAAAGTGCGGACCACAAGACAGTTCAAATACCGGGAGAGGACCCTGGCCGTATCCTTAAGGGGCTCTCCTCTACTCAACTGAAGGTCCCTTGAAGACAAAAAGGTCACGTTACCGCCCAGTTGTAACATTGCGGCTTCAAAGGAGACACGGGTCCTTGTAGACGGTTTTTCAAAGAGCAACCCGAGGACTTTACCTATGCAAGGTCTGTATGGGAGATCGGACTTATAGCGCTTCTTAAGCTTCAATGCCCGGTTTATAAGAAAGAGGATTTCATCAGATGCCAGATCAGAAATAGTCAGAAAATGTCTTGGACTTGGTGATTTATTCATATATTGTTCTCAATCGCTGTAAGCATGGCATCGATTTCCGTCTTGGTAACAATAAGGGGTGGCACCAGACGGAGTATCTTTTTCTGATTCAGCAGCACCAGGAAACCTTCCTCCAGGAGCTTGCTGGCCAATTCAGGCACAGGTTCCCTGAATTCAATAGCCTGAATAAGCCCTCTGCCGCGCACCTCAAGGATTGCTTTTGGATATTTGTCGGCCAGGGATTCGAGACCTTTCTTCAGGTGTGTGCCCATCTCCTTCACGCTGTCCAGAAAACCGGGTGACGTCAGGGTCTCAATAACTACCTTTGCTGCAGCGCAGGACACCGGGTTTCCACCAAAGGTAGAGGCGTGACTTCCGGGCGAGAGGTGAGACATCACCTTCTCTTTTGCAAGCACAGCCCCTATTGGGAATCCGTTTCCCAGGGCCTTTGCAAGGCAGATTACGTCGGGTATCACAGGGGTCTGTTCATATGCAAAGAGGGTCCCGGTCCTTCCCATCCCTACCTGGACCTCATCAAACATAAGCAAGGCACCCAGGCGATCGCAGATTTCCCTGGCTGTAAGAAGAAACTCATCACTGACCGGCCGCACTCCTCCTTCTCCCTGGACAGGCTCGATCAGGATCGCAGCGGTCCTCCGACCGGCAGCCAACTTGAGGGCAGTTATGCTGTTGTGTGGGACGTGCATGAAGCCTGATGGCATGGGCTCAAAGCCCTGCTGGAATATAGGTTGTCCTGTTGCAGCTATTGTTGCCAGGGTGCGGCCGTGGAATGAGCCCTCCAGACAGATCACATCATAACAATCAGGGCCGCGATTTTCGTGGCAGTGTTTACGGGCAAGCTTAAGGGCCCCCTCTATAGATTCCGCCCCTGAGTTACAGAAAAATACCCTGTCGGCAAAGGAGTTTTCCGTAAGAAGGTGTGCCACTTCCAACTGAGGCACGGTCCAGTACAGATTTGAAACATGGACCAGGGTCCCGGCCTGGCGGGCTATTGCCTCTGTGACTGCCGGATGACAATGTCCCAGGCTGCAAACGGCAATCCCGGCGGCGAAGTCCAGATATTCTTTTCCCTTGTCATCCCAGACTTTGCAGCCCTCTCCCCGCACAAGAGTTACAGGAAAACGGCTGTATGTATTTGCAACAGAGGAGCGGAGCAATTGAATTGTCACTGGACTATCTCCGTTCCAACCCCGGCATCTGTCAACAGTTCCAACAAGATGGCGTGTTCCTTCCTTCCATCGATTACGTGGGCTTTATCAACCCCCCTGCCAAGGGCCTTAAGACATGCCTTTAGTTTTGGGATCATTCCGCCGGTTGCAGTACCATCCTCCAGGGCCTTTCTCACCTCATCTGCCGTCATGGATGGAATAAGCTCGTTCTTCGAACCCATGACCCCCGGAACATCTGTCAGGAGTATGAGTTTTTCAGCTTTCAGTTCTCCTGCTACGGCCCCGGCAACAAGGTCAGCGTTTATGTTGTATGCCTGTCCCTCAGGTCCGACACCAACCGGGGCTATAACAGGTACAAACCCTGAGTTCTCAAGGGACTTAAGTACCCCGGCATTGATAATTGAAACCTTTCCCACTCTTCCAATATCTATAATTTCAGGCGGACGTTCATCCCCGGTATATTTGTAAATCTTCATGGGATCTGCCTGTATGAGATCACCATCCCTGCCGGACAGACCTACAGCACGTCCTTCATGACGATTGATAAGACCCACTATCTCCTTGTTGACAGTACCAACCAGTACCATCTCCACTACACTCATAGTCTCATCATCAGTGACCCTCTGGCCCTCGACAAATGTAGGCCGGATCCCCATTCTCTCCATTATCTGATTTATCTGGGGCCCGCCTCCATGGACAATGACCGGATTGATGCCTACGCACTTTATCAGGATGATGTCCAGCACGAACTTGTCCTTGAGGGATTGTTCCGCCATGGCGTGGCCGCCGTACTTTATGACAATGGTCTTTTTTGCAAATTGTCGAATATAGGGAAGGGCCTCAATAAGTATCTGGGCCCTTGATATATTGTCCATAAATTATCCAATCAAGTTTTTATTAAACCTGGATTGAGCGATCAGCTGTTAGCCATTAGCGTTTAGCTTTGAAAAATGGTTCATCACGGATTAGTGTGGTAATCCGTGATGAACAGCTATTAGCAGTTAGCTTTTAGGTGTTAGTAACCTATTTGGAAAACAGCAGCAAATTAACCGCTAACTGCTAATAGCTAATTTTGTAATAGCAAAAGATCCTGTAATCATTAAACTAATAGCTAACCGCTAAAGGCTAACCGCTCAATTTAGGTTAAAGGATCACAGGATAAACCTGCTCAAATCCTCGTCCTTGGCTATATGCTTTAATCTTTCCTGTACATATTTTGCTGTGATCATAATTTGCTGAGGGGCAACATCCGGTGCCTCAAAAGAGATTTCCTCAACCAGTTTTTCCATTACGGTATGGAGTCTTCTAGCCCCTATATTTTCCATTTGCTCGTTTACTTCAAAGGAAATCTTGGCTATCTCTTCGATTGCCTCTGTATCAAATATCAGGTCTATGTTTTCTGTGTCGAGCAGTGCCTTATATTGAGTGACAAGGGCATTTTCCGGCTCTGTAAGTATCTTAACAAAGTCTTCCTGAGTCAATGGATCAAGCTCGACCCTGATCGGGAACCTTCCCTGAAGCTCAGGCAGTAAATCAGAGGGTCTTGAGACGTGAAAAGCACCACTTGCAATGAATAGTATGTGGTCTGTCAGCACGATACCATGCTTGGTATGGACAGAAGTGCCTTCCACTATAGGCAGGAGGTCCCGTTGGACCCCCTCCCTTGAGACGTCCGGGCCTCCGGCTCCGCTCCCCTTGGCAGCAACCTTGTCAATTTCGTCCAGGAAGATGATCCCTGACTGCTCAACACGGGCAATGGCCTTTTTCACTACCTTGTCCATGTCTATTAATTTTCCTGCTGCCTCTTGTTCAAGGATTTTTTTTGCTTCAGAGACATTTACACGACGACGCTTCCGCTTGTCAGGCATCATGGTGGATAGCATATCCTGGACGCTACTCTGCATCTCTTCCATGCCCGCGGCAGCAAAGATTTCAATCATTGGTGAAGAGGGCCTCTGGGCAACTTCCAGCTCCACGAAGCGATCGTCCAGCTTTCCATCTCTCAGCATCTGGCGGAAGCGTTCCCTGGTAGAGGTCTCTCCTGTGTTTTGCTCTTTTTTAACACTCGGCAACAAGAGGTCCAGGAGCTGGTCTTCAGCAAGGTCTTTAGCCCTTGCCTCCACCTTTTCCTTCTCCTCAGATTTCACCATGTCCACCGCAAGATGGGTGAGGTCCCTGATCATGGACTCGACATCACGGCCCACATATCCAACTTCAGTGAACTTGCTCGCCTCGATTTTGAGAAAAGGAGATTTTGCCAGTCTGGCAAGGCGTCTTGCAATCTCAGTCTTACCCACTCCTGTGGGCCCGATCATGATGATGTTCTTAGGAGCGATTTCATCCCGGAGCGGCTCAGGGACCTGCTGCCTCCTCCATCGATTCCGGAGCGCTATGGCCACTGAACGCTTGGCCTGGGATTGGCCGATGATATACTTGTCCAGCTCGGTTTCTATCTCTCTTGGGGTTAAAGGTTTGATTTCCGCAACTTCCACTAGATTTATTATTCCTCCTGATTTTCCAGACTCTCAACCGTTATATTTTCGTTAGTGTAAATACAAATAGAGGCCGCAATGTTCAGAGAAGCCTCAGCTATCTCCCTGGCTGAAAGATTACTGTGGGCCACAAGGGCCTTTGCTGCAGAAAGGGCGTAAGGCCCTCCGGAACCTATGGCCAATATTTCGTCATCAGGTTCTATTACGTCACCAGAGCCTGAGATGAGGAGAGAATTCTTCTCGTCGACTGCAACCAACAGGGCCTCAAGCCGTCTTAAAATCTTGTCTGTGCGCCAATCCTTGGCAAGCTCAACTGCTGCACGCACCAAATTACCCTTGTATTGCTCAAGCTTCTGCTCAAGTTTTTCAAACAGGGTAAAGGCATCGGCAGTTGCACCTGAAAAACCTGTAAGGACCTTTCCATGGTAAAGTCTCCTTATCTTTCGTGCATTGTGTTTGATAACCGTGTTTCCCATTGTTACCTGCCCGTCGCCTGCAAGCACCGCCTCGCCATTATAACGAATAGCCAGGACAGTAGTACTATAAATATTGTCCTTTGTTCGACTCCTCACTTTGTTATTATACACGTTCTACTCCACATCCTTGATTCCGCTGAAAAACCCAATTTGCGGCGTTGCATAAGAGCTGAAAGCATGAAGCCGAAAGCTGAAAGGGGTTGATTACGATAGCTCTTTGAGCTAATTTCAAATTTCGAATTTCCAGTTTCGACATCGGCATTTAATTCGACAATACACGCTTTTTCGAAAAAAGTGTAAACTGGTGAATGAAGGATGCCAATCATTCACTATTTTTTTTGATTTTTGACTTTGCTTTTTTTGCCCTGGGGTGGGCATTGTCATATACCTCGGCCAAATGACTCAGGTCCAGATGCGTATAAAGCTGCGTAGTCGCAAGACTTACATGACCCAGCATTTCCTGAATCGGTCTGAGGCCTGCACCTGATTCAAGCAAATGGGTCGCCATGGAGTGACGGAAAGTATGGGGAGTGACAGGCGAGTTCAGCCCGACCTCTAACCTTCTCCTGGCAACTAATCGCTCTACACTCCGCGGACTTAACCTAGTGCCCCTTCGATTAATGAAAAACGCCTTTTCGTCTCTGCAATGCAGCCTTTCCAATAAGGCATCCCTGAAAGGCAAATAGGCCTTTAATGCTTTGGCGGCCATTTTGCCAAAAGGAATTACTCGCTCTTTGTTGCCCTTGCCCCTCACACGCACCATCTCAGGTGAGAGGGAAATACTCGAAATATCCAGACCTGAAAGCTCGCCAACCCTTATTCCCGAGCTGTATAACAGCTCAAGGATGGCCCGGTTCCTTAGATCCTGAAATCCCTTATCTTCACCGGTTTCTACCATAGAAAAGGCCTCATCTACAGAGAGATAAGCCGGGAGGGATTTTTTTGTTTGAGGTGCCCTTATGCCATCAGCAGGACTCCTTTCAACTGTCCCTTGCCTGAGCATGAACCGGAAAAAGCTTCTGACAGAAGCGAGCTTACGGGCCACGGTATTCCTGCTTGCTCCCCTTTTCTGCATTGAAGCAAGCCATATCCTTATTTCTCTTGCAGTGATAGAGACTGGATTTCTCCCAGAACCTATAAATCTGCTGAGCTCCTCAAGGTCTCTTTGGTATGCTATTATCGTGTTTGGAGAAGCATTTCTCTCAACCTTAAGAAAATCCATAAATGTCTTAATTTCATTAACCATAACCACGCTCTGCCCGAGGGCAAGAAATGAAGTAACGTTTTTCTATAACACACATCCCTTAGAATTCAATAATGATCTCATCGTATAGGAGTTCCGATGAGATTTATTAACTCATGATTAATTAGAAATAGAACGAAGAATTTATATGGGATTTTGAAATAATATTTGACTGGTATTTGTTATAATAGTGAAGGGTGAGGACTCCCATGAAACCTGAGGAGCTTAAGGCATGGATCGGGCTACAGTTGGTGCCTGGCGTGGGGAATATGACCCTGAGACGGCTTGTGGAACACTTCGGCTCAGCCAAGGCGGTATGGGAGGCCAGGCCTGCCGATTTTTCAGATATAGCGCGATTTCCTAACCAGGTTCGAGATGCCCTGGCAAAAGGCCCTGATGAAAAAGCTCTTGAATGCAGCATCGATGTCCTTGGAAGGGTTGGCGCATGGACCATTACTTTCTTGAGTAAGGACTATCCATCGCTCTTGAATGAGATACAAAATCCGCCGGCACTACTTTATGGTGTCGGCGATCCCTTTTCCCTAAAAAAGAGAGCGATTGCTATTGTTGGCTCAAGATACCCCAGTTCCTATGGGCTGGATGTAGCTCGAGTGCTTTCATCTGAGCTTGTCCAACATGGCTATGCAGTAGTTTCCGGCTTGGCCCTTGGAATAGATACCGCTTCTCACGAGGCGGCCCTCAGATCAGGTGGCAACACAATAGCCATAAAGGGATGTGGTATAGACGTGGCTTACCCCAGACAAAATACAGGTCTTGTACGTCGCATAGCAGATCATGGGGCAGTGATTACCGAATTACCACCAGGCGTATCTCCGGAAGCAAAAAATTTTCCAATTCGTAATAGAATCATCAGTGGCCTTTCTCTGGGAGTCGTGATAGTCGAAGCAAATAGGAAAAGTGGCTCTCTGATCACCGCTTCCTGCGCACTTGACCAGGGTAGGGAGGTAATGGCAGTTCCTGGAAGTATTTACTCTTACAGGAGCAGCGGTACACACTGGCTTATAAAGCAGGGAGCACGGCTGGTAGAGAACTTTACGGACATAATGGAGGAGCTTGGTGCAGAAAAACAAGGGCGCAATAAAGACCTTGTGCCAGGCGTTTCCAGAGAGCAACCCGAGCTTTCTCCTGAAGAACAAGAAGTCTTTGACAAACTTGGGCCATATCCACAACATATAGACGATATTGCTCATCTATGCGGGCAATCTGTTGCCCAAGTTAGTGGACTTTTACTCCGAATGGAGCTAAAAGACCTGATCCAGGCTTTTCCAGGCCAAATATATCAACTTAAGTGAGAGTGATTTCATGAAAAAAGGTTTGGTAATTGTAGAATCTCCGACCAAAGTACGGACCCTCAAGCGCTATTTGGGCAAAGACTTCGATATCAAGGCCTCTGTAGGCCATGTGAAGGATCTTCCAAAGAAACGTTTGGGTGTTAATGTCGAAGATAACTTTAGGCCGGAGTACGAGATAATCCGTGGTAAGAGCAAAATAATTAAAGAGCTTAAGTCCGCAGCATCCAAAGTCGATGACATATATCTGGCCCCTGATCCGGACCGGGAAGGAGAGGCCATAGCATGGCATATAGCAGAGGAACTCAAGAATAAGAGGGGAAAAGCCAGAAAGTTCCACCGTGTTATGTTCTACGAACTGACTGAACAGGCGATCAGGAAGGCTATCAAATCACCGGGGAAACTGGACAGGAACAAGTACGAGTCTCAACAGGCAAGGCGGATCCTTGACAGGCTGGTTGGATATAAAATATCTCCTTTGCTCTGGAATAAAGTAAAAAGAGGCCTTTCAGCAGGACGTGTCCAGTCGGTTACAGTTCGCATAATATGTGACAGAGAGAGGGAGATTCAGGCCTTTGTGCCGGAAGAGTATTGGACTGTTACTGCTCAACTGGAAGGCCCTAACCCGCCGCCTTTTTTGGCAAAGGTATTTGCCCTTAAAGGTAAAAAACTCTCAATTCCTGACAGGGAAAAGGCCCAAAAGGTAGTGAGAGACCTCAAGTCGGCTGATTTCAGAGTTAAAAAGGTTGAGACTAAAGAGAAAAAGAAATTCCCTTCACCTCCGTTTATCACCAGTACGCTGCAGCAAGAAGCAGCCCGTAAGCTGAGGTTTCCTGCTAAAAAAACCATGATGCTGGCCCAGAGACTCTATGAAGGTGTTGATTTGGGAGATGAAGGTCCGGTTGGGCTCATAACTTATATGAGGACCGACTCTACCAGGCTGGCCAAGGAGGCGGTCAAGGAGGCTAGAGCCCTTATTAATGGGAGATTTGGCAAAGACTTCGTGCCACAAAGGGCCCCGGTTTATAAACGGGGCAAAATGGCCCAGGATGCCCATGAGGCAATCAGGCCTACCTCGGTTGCCAGGACTCCTGAGGATGTAGCGCCCCATCTGGATAAGGCCGCCCTGGCTCTATACAAGCTTATCTGGAAACGCTTTATTGCTTCCCAGATGAGTCCGGCAATATTGGACCAGACCCGTGTGGACATAGAGGCCGGCCTGTATTTGCTCAGGGTTATCGGAACTGTTGTCCGTTTTCCCGGTTTTACCATCCTGTATTCAGAGACAAAAGATGAGTCCCAGGAAAATGGAAGGAACAATTCGGATAAGGCAAAGACAGAGCTTCCCATCCTGGCGAAGAATGATCCCCTGAAACTCCTGGGAATTGAACCAAAACAACATTTTACCCAGCCTCCATCCAGGTATAGCGAAGCGACCCTAATAAAGACTCTTGAGGAAAAGGGAATAGGTAGACCCAGCACTTATGCTACCATACTTTCTACTATCCAGGGCAAAGAATACGTGCGCCTTGAAAGACGTTTCTTTTACCCCTCTGCGCTTGGCTTCGTGGTGACAGACCTGCTTGTGACACATTTTCCGGAAATCCTTGATTCAAAATTTACCGCTGCCATGGAAAAAAAGCTGGATGAAGTGGAGGATGGTTCTAATTCCTGGATAGAGGTACTCAAAAAGTTTCATGGGCCATTTAGCAAAAGTCTTAACCTCGCCCAGGAAAATATGAAGTCCATCAAAATAAGAGGCGTTCCCACTGATATCAAGTGCGACAAGTGTGGTGCGCCTATGGTTATTAAATACGGTAGAAGTGGTGAGTTTCTTGCTTGCTCAGGATACCCGGAATGTAAAAATACCAGAGACTTTAAAAGGGATGAGAAAGGCCAAATTCAAATTCAGGACAGGGAAATCCGGACTGAAAAAATATGTGACCGGTGCGGTCGCCCAATGGTTATAAAAAAGGGACGTTTTGGTGAGTTTCTTGCCTGCTCAGGATACCCGGAATGCCGGAATACAAAGCCCATATCTACTGGTATTCCCTGTCCGGAGCCGAATTGTGATGGCGAGTTATTTCAGAGGCGTTCACGTTCCGGTAAGACCTTTTATGGCTGTAGCCGCTATCCCGAATGCAAATATGCTACATGGGACCGGCCGGTGGCCAAAGAGTGTCCTCTTTGCGGATCCAGGATTCTGGTGGAAAGAATTACACAGAGCGGGGAAAGAATACTCAAATGCCCTGTAAAGGGATGTAAGTATAAGATAGATCAAAGAGGGGACTGATTCACTTTGTGACAGATTCTAGAAAAGTAACCGTTCAAGGGATTACAACGCCCGTTTTACCGCAACACACCGAACTGTAAGCGTTTACAGGGCACCGCATCTGCTTTGTTGTCGGGCACTTGAAGTACAGGGAGTACGTCTGCGTACCCTCCGCCTCGCATCTGCAGCATCCTGTAAACGCTTACCTAAAAAAATGCTTGACACAAAAAAAAAGACTGCTAGATTGCTGCACTCGTCACTGGAAATAATTGGTGAAGAGTATTGATTGGGTGCCAAGAAAAAGCGCTTGACAACATAGAAATTGGTAGTTAAATTTTAGATCTACTCTTTAAATTCCAACTTGATCTCTGAAAACTGAATAGTGTCTGATAAGCGAGC
The DNA here is from genome assembly GCA_030262715.1 of Deltaproteobacteria bacterium. Classification (GTDB taxonomy): domain Bacteria; phylum Desulfobacterota; class Dissulfuribacteria; order Dissulfuribacterales; family UBA3076; genus UBA3076. The sequence goes on along the minus strand of JAJSZR010000012.1, from coordinate 11,534 downwards.
TTTAAGTCATTTCAACTTGGTCGCCAAATGGCGTGACCAAGTCCGTTCAGTTTAAACTGGAGGGTTTGATCCTGGCTCAGAACGAACGCTGGCGGCGTGCTTAACACATGCAAGTCGTACGAGAAACCGGGACTTCGGTTCTGGGAGTAAAGTGGCGCACGGGTGAGTAACGCGTAGGTAATCTACCCTTGGGTTTGGAATAACCCGCCGAAAGGCGTGCTAATGCCGGATAAAATCTTTCGGAGGGATCCGAAAGATCAAAGGTGGCCTCTCCATGGATGCTACTGCCTGAGGATGAGCCTGCGTCCCATTAGCTTGTTGGTAGGGTAATGGCCTACCAAGGCTACGATGGGTAGCTGGTCTGAGAGGATGATCAGTCACACTGGAACTGGAACACGGTCCAGACTCCTACGGGAGGCAGCAGTGAGGAATATTGCGCAATGGGGGAAACCCTGACGCAGCGACGCCGCGTGGGTGAAGAAGGCCTTCGGGTCGTAAAGCCCTGTCTAGAGGGAAGAAATTCTCAATGGAATAATACCCATTGAGATTGACGGTACCTCTGGAGGAAGCACCGGCTAACTCCGTGCCAGCAGCCGCGGTAATACGGAGGGTGCGAGCGTTGTTCGGAATTACTGGGCGTAAAGCGGGTGTAGGCGGTTTGTTAAGTCAGATGTGAAAGCCCACGGCTCAACCGTGGAAGTGCATCTGAAACTGGCAGACTTGAGTACCGGAGAGGGAAGTGGAATTCCTGGTGTAGGGGTGAAATCCGTAGATATCAGGAGGAACACCGGTGGCGAAGGCGACTTCCTGGACGGATACTGACGCTGAGATCCGAAAGCGTGGGGAGCAAACAGGATTAGATACCCTGGTAGTCCACGCCCTAAACGATGGGCACTAGGTGCAGGGGGTGTTGACCCCTCCTGTGCCGCAGCTAACGCATTAAGTGCCCCGCCTGGGGAGTACGGCCGCAAGGTTGAAACTCAAAGGAATTGACGGGGGCCCGCACAAGCGGTGGAGCATGTGGTTCAATTCGACGCAACGCGAAGAACCTTACCTGGGCTTGACATCCCGGGAACTCTGTGGAAACACGGAGGTGCCCCTTCGGGGGAACCTGGTGACAGGTGCTGCATGGCTGTCGTCAGCTCGTGTCGTGAGATGTTGGGTTAAGTCCCGCAACGAGCGCAACCCTTGCCTTTAGTTGCCATCATTAAGTTGGGCACTCTAGAGGGACTGCCGGTGTTAAACCGGAGGAAGGTGGGGATGACGTCAAGTCCTCATGGCCCTTATGTCCAGGGCTACACACGTGCTACAATGGTCGGTACAAAGGGCAGCAAACTCGCGAGAGCAAGCAAATCCCAAAAAGCCGATCTCAGTTCGGATCGAAGTCTGCAACTCGACTTCGTGAAGGTGGAATCGCTAGTAATCCCGGATCAGCATGCCGGGGTGAATACGTTCCCGGGCCTTGTACACACCGCCCGTCACACCACGAAAGTTGGCTGTACCAGAAGTCGTTGGGCTAACCCGTAAGGGAGGCAGGCGCCCAAGGTATGGTTAGTGATTGGGGTGAAGTCGTAACAAGGTAGCCGTAGGGGAACCTGCGGCTGGATCACCTCCTTTCTAAGGAGAATATGGTCAACCTGCCTATCAGGCTACTATTCAGTTTTGAGAGATCAGGAAAAGCCATTTTTTATTTGTTCTTTGAAAGTGTAAATAAATGGTGTGCTGCCAAAATGGACTAAGGGCCTATAGCTCAGTTGGTTAGAGCGCACGCCTGATAAGCGTGAGGTCGATGGTTCAAGTCCATCTAGGCCCACCAGGAATAAATTAGGAATTAAGAATTAGGAATTAAGAATTAAATTTTTTATGATCTAAAAAAAGTAGCTAGTGCGATTTCTGATTTCTGATTCCTAACTGACAGCGGGGGTGTAGCTCAGTTGGGAGAGCACCTGCTTTGCACGCAGGGGGTCATCGGTTCAAGTCCGTTCACCTCCACCATAGCAGAGTGTAACGACAATAGTGGCAGTGAGTTAAGTTAGTAATTCATCGGTTGTCTCGAAAGCACATATTATTATGTGTTTTTGATGGAGCCAATGAGTTCCATAATGCTCTTTGATAAATAAATATGGGTAAATAGATACTGAAAGACTATGTGCCTTTAGGATGATCAATTTATGGTCAAGCTACTAAGGGCAGACGGTGGATGTCTTGGTATCGGGAGGCGATGAAGGACGTAGTAAGCTGCGATAAGCCTCGGGGAGCCGCAAGCAGGCCGTGATCCGGGGATTTCCGAATGGGGGAACCCACCTGGGGTTATACTCAGGTATCTATAGCTGAATACATAGGCTATAGAGGCGAACCAGGAGAATTGAAACATCTTAGTATCCTGAGGAAGAGAAAGCAAAAGCGATTCCCTGAGTAGCGGCGAGCGAAATGGGAACAGCCCAAACCAGAAGGCTTGCCTTCTGGGGTTGTGGGACCGCAATGTGGGATGCAGAAGGCTAGCAGAACAGGCTGGAAAGCTTGGTCATAGAAGGTGATAGCCCTGTACGCGAAAGCCCGAAGCACCTTAGCGGGATCCCGAGTACCACAGGACACGTGGAACCCTGTGGGAAGCTGGGAGGACCATCTCCCAAGGCTAAATACTACCCGATGACCGATAGTGAACCAGTACCGTGAGGGAAAGATGAAAAGAACCCCAGTGAGGGGAGTGAAATAGTACCTGAAACCGTCTGCCTACAAGCGGTCGGAGTCTCGTTTAGGCGAGGTGACGGCGTGCCTTTTGCATAATGAGTCAGCGAGTTACTTTCTGTGGCAAGGTTAAGCCGTTAGGTGTAGCCGTAGCGAAAGCGAGTCTGAATAGGGCGTTCAGTTGCAGTGAGTAGACCCGAAGCCGAGTGATCTATCCATGGCCAGGGTGAAGGTGGGGTAACACCCACTGGAGGCCCGAACCATTATCGGTTGAAAACGGTTTGGATGAGTTGTGGATAGGAGTGAAAGGCTAATCAAACTCGGCGATAGCTGGTTCTCCCCGAAATATATTGAGGTATAGCCTCGGATGCTGAGCAACGGAGGTAGAGCACTGGATGAGCTAGGGGCCCTACCAGGTTACCAAACTCAACTAAACTACGAATGCCGTTGTGTGGAGTCCGGGAGTCAGTCTGCGGGTGATAAGATCCGTGGTCAAGAGGGAAACAACCCAGATCGCCGGCTAAGGCCCCAAAATGCATGCTAAGTGGGAAAGGTGGTAGGAACGTACAGACAACCAGGAGGTTGGCTTAGAAGCAGCCATCCTTTAAAGAAAGCGTAACAGCTCACTGGTCAAGTGGTCCCGCGCCGAAAATTTAACGGGGCTTAAGCATGCTGCCGAAGCCGCGGGATTTGTCATTAGACAGATCGGTAGGGGAGTATTCCAGTTGCCGTTGAAGCCGGGTCGTGAGATCCGGTTGAGGTTCTGGAAGAGCGTATGCTGACACGAGTAGCGAAAAAGCGGGTGAGAATCCCGCTCGCCAGAAGCCTAAGGTTTCCTGAGTAAAGCTCGTCTGCTCAGGGTTAGTCGGTCCCTAAGCCGAGGCCGAAAGGCGTAGGCGATGGAAAACAGGTTAATATTCCTGTACCACCAAATAGGCGTTTGAGTGAAGGGGGGACGAAGAAGGGTAAGCCATCCGGGTGTTGGATGTCCCGGTTTAAGGTTGTAGGCGGAGATCTCAGGCAAATCCGGGATCTTATTAACGCTGAGAACTGATGACGTGGCCTTTTAGGCCGTAAGTGGCTGATCCCATGCTTCCTGGAAAAGCCTCGTAGCGAGTCTGTTTGATGACCGTACCGTAAACCGACACAGGTAGGCAGGGTGAGAATCCTAAGGCGCGTGAGATAACCCTGGTTAAGGAACTCGGCAAAATAGCCCCGTAACTTCGGGAGAAGGGGCACCCACATTAGGTGAAGATCTTCGCGATCGGAGCCGAAGTGGGGCACAGTGAAGAGGGGGTGGCGACTGTTTACTAAAAACATAGGACTCTGCTAAGCCGCAAGGCGACGTATAGGGTCTGACGCCTGCCCGGTGCCGGAAGGTTAAAGGAAAGTGTTATTCGTAAGAAGAAGCACTGAACCGAAGCCCCGGTAAACGGCGGCCGTAACTATAACGGTCCTAAGGTAGCGAAATTCCTTGTCGGGTAAGTTCCGACCTGCACGAATGGCGTAACGATTGCCCCACTGTCTCAACCAGGGACTCAGTGAAATTGTAGTACCGGTGAAGATGCCGGTTACCCGCGGCTAGACGGAAAGACCCCGTGAACCTTTACTACAGCTTGGCATTGGTTTTTGGGATAGCTTGTGTAGGATAGGTGGGAGGCTTTGAAGCCAGGACGCTAGTCTTGGTGGAGCCAACCTTGAAATACCACCCTGGCTATTCTAGGATCCTAACCTCGGCCCGTTATCCGGGTCAGGGACAGTGCCTGGTGGGTAGTTTGACTGGGGCGGTCGCCTCCTAAAAAGTAACGGAGGCGCGCGAAGGTTCCCTCAGGCTGATTGGAAACCAGCCGTAGAGTGTAAAGGCACAAGGGAGCTTGACTGCGAGACACACAAGTCGAGCAGGTGCGAAAGCAGGCCTTAGTGATCCGGTGGTCCCGAATGGAAGGGCCATCGCTCATCGGATAAAAGGTACTCCGGGGATAACAGGCTTATCTCCCCCAAGAGTTCATATCGACGGGGAGGTTTGGCACCTCGATGTCGGCTCATCGCATCCTGGGGCTGAAGCAGGTCCCAAGGGTTTGGCTGTTCGCCAATTAAAGCGGTACGTGAGCTGGGTTTAAAACGTCGTGAGACAGTTTGGTCCCTATCTACCGCGGGCGCAGGAGATTTGAGAGAATCTGTCCCTAGTACGAGAGGACCGGGATGGACGGACCTCCGGTGATCCAGTTATCACGCCAGTGGTATGGCTGGGTAGCTGCGTTCGGATGGGATAACCGCTGAAAGCATCTAAGTGGGAAGCCCACCTCAAGATTAGATCTCCCGTGGCGCAAGCCACTAAAGCCCCCTTGGAGAAGACAAGGTTGATAGGTCGGAGGTGTAAGGCTGGCAACAGCCTAAGCTTACCGATACTAATCGGGCGTGAGGCTTGACCATATTTTCTTTTGATCAACTCTTTGCGCACATGGTAAAATAGTATAATCCATATTTATTTATATTTTTCGAACAGCAATCGGACAACAGTTTCCGGTGGCGAAAGCGAGGGGGAAACACCCGTTCCCATTCCGAACACGGAAGTTAAGTCTCTCAGCGCCGATGGTACTGCCCGGGATAGGGTGGGAGAGTAGGTCACTGCCGGAAAATATTTTAGCCCCCATTAATTATGGGGGCTTTTTTTTGAAAAAATCACTGAATTTGCGCAAGGGACTTTCTCTGTATTGAGATGTTTCCTGTTGACGACCAAAACGCATGTTGTTAGATTAGCCGACGTAAATTCCCCGGTAGCTCAATGGCAGAGCGGGTGGCTGTTAACCACTAGGTTGGCGGTTCGAGTCCGTCTCGGGGAGCCAGATATCAAAAAAGCCGTTTTTCTGAGGAAAAACGGCCTTTTCTTTTTTCAGACAAGCAGCTTGCTCGACACACACAGACGAGCATAGATCTGGGTCATCTGCCAAACCGGCAAATGGCGCGACAGCTATTTTTTGTGGCTATGCCAGCGGAGAAAAACGTCTATGTCTGTCTGTGTAAGTCCTTAGGGTGGAAAGGCCACCACATCGTTGATATTTGATGCATTTGTGAGCAGCATTACCAAGCGGTCTGTCCCAAGTGCCATACCTGCGCATTTGTGGAGCTGGCTCAAGGATGACAGAAACTCTTCAGGCCAGGGATAAACCCTAAGTCCCTGTTCCCTGCGTCTTCTGGCTTCTTTTCTGAATCTGGCCCCTTGCTCTTCCCGGTCTGTGAGTTCGGAAAAGCCATTAGCTATTTCAAGACCGCCTGCATACAGCTCAACCCTCTCCGCCACTTTAGGGTCGGATGTTTTCAGCCTGGCAAGAGATGCGCAGGATGCCGGATAATCCATTAAAAAGACCGGTCGATCCTGAGGCAGGTTGGGTTCTATCTTTGTTACCATGTCTTCGTTGAATCGGTTGGGATCCGGTGCGGGACCCGGTGTCCAGCCGGCATATTTTTCAAATACTTTTTTTATGGTTGTTCTGGGAAACGGTGGATTGATATCGATCTTTTGGCCTTTGTATGTAACTGAATTACCTTTCCAGCCAGCCGCCCGGGCCGTTATTTCAATTATGGCTTCACAGTCAGACATAAGGGCGTGATAATCTGCGCCTGATCTATACCACTCCAGCATAGTGAACTCAGGGAGATGATGACGGCCCTGTTCTTCCTGTCGAAATACAGACCCTAGCTGGAAGATACGATCAAGCCCTTCTGCCAAAAGGCGTTTCAGGTTGATTTCAGGTGAGGGAATCAGATACAGGTCCGGCTGGCCTTTGCCCTGGAAAACGGGAAATGCCTCAATACAGACCTCTGGTAAAGGGGCTTTAATCATCAGAGGGGTTTGGACCTCAAGAAATCCTTGCTCGGCCAGAAAAGACCTGATGGCTTTTATAATTTCGCCACGGGTTGCCAATATCCTGTGTCTGGAATTGATTTTCCGGGCCCTATGTATACTATATATATTGTTGCTTGAGTGAGAAAGCTTGTTCAGATTAAAGTCTATTTTTTTGCCCGCTCCACATATTCCCCTGTGCGGGTATCAATTTTCAGGATTTCGCCTTGCTTTATGAAAAGGGGTACCTGGATCTCATGTCCTGTTTCAAGGGTTACAGGCTTTGTGGCACCAGTGGCTGTGTCTCCCCGCATTCCAGGAGCAGATTCTGCCACCTCGAGTTCAACGAAAGTCGGCAGAGAGATGTCAATAGAAGTCCCCTGGAAGAAGAGGATGTCAACCTCCATATTTTCCAGGAGAAAGCTTTTTGCTTCTCCTACCTGATCACTTGTTAAGGCTATTTGATCGTAGGTATTTGTGTTCATAAAGTGAAAGCCTTTATTGTCCCTGTAGAGATATTGCATATGCACTTCGTCCAGGTTGGCCGGTTCGAATTTATCACCTGAGCGGTAAGTACGATCCACAGTGTAACCGGTCACCATGTTTTTGAGCTTGCATTTATAGAGGGCTTGCCCCTTTCCTGGCTTGGAAAACTGGAATTCAGTAATGATATATGGTTCCCCGTCGATAGTAATTTTTAGTCCTTTCCTGAGGTCTGAGGAGTCATACACTTCAATTTTCTCCTTGATACATGATTTAGCTGATAATTACTACATCCCCTTCAACGATATACGTACAAGGGAACCACAGAAGGAAAAACGACGGAAGGCCGAGCAGCATATCCACAGGGCCGAATTTACTTTTTATGGATATGTTTATTATTCCATTACCTCCGTATTCATCTAGCTGTTCCTTAAAGACCTTTTTCAGGGGCGGCTGCCTCCAGGTCACAAGTCCGAAAAGCCCGAAGTGTGCCTTCATACTATCCTTAAAGTGTTTTACTTCCAGTACTCTTAGCTGTGCCGGGTCATTGAGGCATATAGGAGGGTCCATGTCCATAAAGTCCAAATGGACTGAGGCACACCCGCAGAGCAGAAAAACACAGACCAGAGTCGAAAAAGATTTTTTAAAAGCGGACTGAAAATTCATCATATCTTCCTGTCGGTGTCTCTTTATGGAATTCTACTTTATCTACCCTTGAGTAAGCAGGGCCTTTATGGCACCAGCTTATCAACTCGTTCACAGCCCAGGAAGGCCCCTCGGCCACGAGTTCCACCCGGCCGCCGGGAATATTCTTTACCCATCCCTTGAGTCCTAATCGCTTAGCTTCAGCCCTTGTATTTGCCCTGAAAAACACTCCCTGAACCCGTCCACTCACAAATACGTGTGCACGTTTTGTAGGCTTTTCTGCCATGACAGGTACCCCTCAACTTATGGACGCTTCTTGTTTCAAACTATATTAATATCCTGAGATCATATCCCAAAATTACTTTCCCAACATTTGAAGCGTATAATTTAGGATAATATACCGGAAAAGTCTGGCAGATCCGATCTCGCGTTTACCAGTATGACGATATTCTAAGCCTGTTATGAAAGAACGTCAATGTGACGCTAAATGCTCCATTACTACCCGACGCATAACCTCGATAGGTGCATCAACGCCCGTAAAACGCTCAAATTGCAAGACAGCTTGGTTGATAAACATATCGACTCCGGAAATTACTTTAAGACCGCGAGACCTGGCATCGGCAAGCAGTTTTGTTTCAAGGGGCGTATATACAATATCAAAGATAACCTGCTTAGACTGAAAAAACTCGGCAGGAATCAGGGAGGCATCTTCGTTTGGCTGCATGCCGATCGGCGTACAGTGGATAATTACATCAGCATTCTCCATCGCTGTGGCAAGAGATCTCTCGCTCAGCAACTCGGATTTGATAAAAGTATCCGTGCCGGCCTTTAAATCAGTCGTCAGTTGCTGGAGCATAATCTCATTAATATCCAAAATTGAAAGTTTCTCTAGCTTGGCATTCCGGGTAAGGGTAAAGGAAATCGCTCGCGCCGCACCGCCTGAGCCCAACATTAAGATGTTTTTATCGTCAATTTCTACTCCGGCATCAATAATGGCCTTTAACGCACCCGGTCCATCCGTGCCAAGCCCTAATAACTTGCCTTGTTCATTAATAACCGTATTAATTGAACCGATGGTTCGGTCTATCTCCGCTATTTCATCCACATGTTTCATAGCTTCAATTTTATGCGGAATAGTGATACTCATGCCTCGAAAGTTATTTAACGCCCGCATACCTGCCAATGCATTTTTTACGTCCTCGACCCGGCAAGCCACATAAACGAAATCCAGGTCCAGCTCCACAAAGGCGGCATTGTGAATTGCTGGTGAAAGACTGTGCGCAATCGGATTACCAATAACAGCGCAAAATTGGGTGCTGGTGCTGATTGATCTGATATCTTTCATTAAAACCTCCTTGAGGATATTCCCACCAGATCGATCAAGCCGTTTTGGTGGTGTAAGACTACCTTCCTGTTTTCGTTTCAAAATGCAGCAAGAGTGCTTTGATCTCCAGACCACATGAAAAGCCAACGAGGTTTCCTTTTTTCCCGACTACTCTATGACAGGGTATAATAACAGGAAGCGGATTAGACTTGAGAGCCTGTCCTACTGCCCTGGGCGAGCCGCAACCGACTTTAGAAGCGATCTCACTATATGAGCTCAGACCCCCAAAGGGAATACGACAGGTTGCATCCCATACTCTTTTTTGAAAAGCAGTTCCCTTTGCCTTAAATGGTATTGATGACCTGTTTAACTCGCCTTCAAGGATTCCTCTGAATTTATGAGCAAGAGGCGAAGAAGCCCAAGCTTCCGGCTCGTTGGCGAAATCGAGCTTGATGCGGATAAGAAAGCCGTTTTCCCACTGGCCCTTGACCTTTAATGTATGATTGAGTATTCGCAGGTAGATTTCCTTTTTTATCACTTTATTGCCATAGAGCCATGCCGCAGTGGCTGGCATTCGAAGTTATAGAGTTCACAGTACATAAGCATCAGGAATCAGGTGAGATGTTCATAACCCTGATAGGTAATTTCTTTTGCACCTTGGGAAGTTTTCAAAAGTACCCCATCACCTTGTACTATCTTTCCGATTCGGAACGGTCTGTACCCCAGAACCTCTGTGGCAATTTTTCGTACTTCAGACTCATTTCTTTTTGACACCGTCCAGAGGAGCTCAAAATCTTCGCCCCCTGTAAGGGCAAGATTTAAGGGCGATATTCCCAAGATCTTGTACGCTTCTTTTAAGGCCCTGGAAATCGGCATTTCCTTTGCCCAGACTTCGGCGCCGATTTTACTGCTTTTACATACATGGGCAATGTCTGTGGCAATGCCGTCAGAGATATCTATGGCAGTTTTAACCAAGCCACTTTCAGCTAGAGCCTGTCCCAGTGTCACCCGGGGCTCAGGGTCAAGATGTTTGCCTACAAGCCGTTTTATAGCAGTCCTTGAGATCGCATGTGTTCCTTTTCGTCCTTCGAAGGGTCTTCTCTTTTCTTTATACTTCCTTAACAACTTAAGCCCGGCGGCGGCTTCTCCAAGATTACCCGAACAATAGATTAGGTCATCCAACTGCGCATGACTACGGCTCAACCATTTACCCTTTTCTACTTCTCCAATCAAGGTGAGGCTGAATGAGAGCCGGTCCGGGGCGGTTACAGTATCTCCCCCGACCAGGCTTACTCTGTATTCGGATAGTCGTGACAGCAGTCCTTTAGAGAAATTGTCCCAAAATCTGTCAGTCATTCCAGGACGCACAGCCAGGTTAAGAAAGGCCCAGCGAGGATTTCCACCCATAGCCCCTGCATCGCTTAAATTTATTGCTGCTGTCTTTCTCCCCAGGTGCCATGGATCAAAATAATCAAGGTCAAAGTGAATTGATTCAACAAGTGTATCGGTAGTGATTATTAGATAACGATCAGGACTTGGAGCTATCACGGCGCAGTCATCGCCTATGTTAACAAGAACAGAGGAATCCTTTGTTCGTACTCCTGCAAGACGTTGTATTTTAGCGATGAGATCTCTTTCCATTCATTTTTCTTTGGCTATCCTACTATTTCTAAACTGCTGAAGAAATAGGCTATCTCTGTGGCAGCGGTCTCAGGGGCATCGGAGCCATGCACCACGTTTTTTTCAATGTCTGTGGCAAAATCAGCCCTTATAGTCCCAGGCTTTGCCTCTTTGTAGTTTGTGGCTCCCATGAGATCCCGGTTGTGCTGGATGACGTCTTCGCCCTCAAGGACCATAACTGTTATTGGTCCGGAGGCAATGAAATCAGTGAGGCTTTCGAAAAAGGGCTTCCCTCTATGAACTGCATAGAAGCCTTCTGCTTTTTTCTTGCTTAAGTATGTCATCTTCATGGCAGTTATCTTGATCCCAGACTCTTCAAAGCGCTTGATGACTTCCCCAATAAGCCCCCTGGATACACCGTCTGGCTTGATGATGGATAATGTACGCTCCATTCTGATTAGTTCTCCTTTTTTAACTTATTTGGATTGTGTCTTTGTCTGTAGTAAAAAAATAAGTACAAGGCAAATAGTAACTTCTCAATAATTCAGGGTAAGATGTCTGGATTCCGGCTTTCGCCGGAATGACGTTTGGATGTAAATGCCTGTCATTCCTGCGAAAGCAGGAATCCAGTGAATAGTCGCAAAATGTAATTTGCCCCAACTTATTGAGAAGTTACGGCAAATATTGTTAGTTTCCTCTATTCATTGATGATTTCTTGACTTCAATTTTTACTTTTATTAAATTATTTATTATTTTTTGTGCGAGAGTGGCGGAAATGGTAGACGCACTGGACTTAGGATCCAGCGGGCTTATACCTATGCGAGTTCGACTCTCGCCTCTCGCACCAGAAAACTTGTTTTTTTGAATACTCTCGCATGATTACCGTTGGCCCTTGACGGGGCCTTTATTTTTCTCCTTAAACATATTAAA
>JAJSZR010000011.1 GCA_030262715.1 Deltaproteobacteria bacterium | reverse complement strand
ATTTTTCCCAGACCGTCCTTAATTCCCTGAGAAATATATTGGCAGTTACAGGACCTACGCCATAAAGGCCTGTTAACTTGCTTTCAAGGTCTCTGCTATTTTGTGCCTCTTTGTGCAGATTTTTCAGGCTTCCATGATATTTCACCAGGATCGCATGGCAGTTTCTCAGGACCTTGGTAGAGGTCTTCCCGTCATAACGGACGTATCCTCCCTCCCGCATGATCGGACTTACCAGGAAATCCCAGCCGCTCTCTAATATGGTTTTGGGCTCCAGCAGGTGATATCTCTCAAAGGTCTTATAGGTTTTTTTGGCAATGATCTCCGATATCCGAGCCCCGAAAAGCAGGCTTGCCAAAAACCACTTGAAGATTTCCCTGTCGTCGTCTTCCCACAGGTTGATGCCCAATTCCTCGGAATAGAGCTGACTTTTCTTAAGGCGGTTGATATCGATCTGCATACCACAGGGTTTCAAGATGCCGGACTCTCTACCAAGTCTATCGAAACCAGCTTTGATACCCCCTTTTCTCGACTCGCTATCCGGTGGCTGACCAGCCTTCCGGGGCTGGCATCCAACCCGCTAGAATGTGCGACCTCGCCCGGCCGCACAGGAAATTGCTTTGCCCCATACTAAACGACACCTGCCTTGAAGTGTGTAGCCTTTTTTCGCTTTTCTTTTTCGGGTTTCATGGCTAACTCGTTGCATTATCTCTTTTACTCGGCTGACAATTCCTGACAATTGAGGCCGGAAATTGTCACCCTCTTTGTGATACTGGTTAAGCCAGCGCTGACAAGAAATGCCCAACTGCGGCCTGGTGTGATTTGGAGGACTGTTTCTGAATGAACTTTGCGGGTCCTGCTACCTGTGACCTCAATCCCGTGATCCCCTCACCATCCTCAATTGATCTGGCAAGGGAACTCAGCGGTATAAAACGCCGCCATCACCAGCGGGCGGGATAAACAGGCCTTGATTTATGATGATTAAACACAACAATTGGTAAAAGATCAAACGCCACGATTCTGCCCGTCCGAGAGAATGGCGTTGTTATATGGAGTCAGTTTGGTTAGTTATGCTTTATGAGCATCTTTTATCAATTGTTTAAGGCCAGCTAAAGTGCCTTTCCATGCTGTATTTTCACCTACCATAATTGCTACAATTACGTCTTTCTCAACACTAACTTCAAATACGATTTCTTCGTCTTCGATTTTAAAAACAACCTCTCCCCAACGTTCAGCAGGAAGTCCTGTTACTTCACATTCATAATCAGTTCGGACTTCTGCATTCATACGAATTTTTCCCATACAATACTCCTTTAAATTTGCACAAATTCAATCAGGTAGCCATAACAATAGAGTAGCTAGAATACTGGATATTCCAGTATAACAGAATCTCGAATATGGAGATATCTAGAACCCTGTATATTTCAATTTCTGCATATTCGTGCCTACCTTCAAAAAAAGGGAATTGATTATTCAGCAGGCTATGCGCACAAGAACCGAAGATTTCCCCGATTTTCTCTGGAATATTACTATTTATGAAGGCCGAGATAAAAAAAGTCAAGGGCATTCAATTCCTCCGAGTCACCCATTTCATAATACCTTTTATGACAACTACCATATTTATTCAATAAATTCACAAATGTCTCTTAAAACATTCAAGATCGATTCGCCGAAGCTTTTTCAATCCAATTCCGCAAACAACTTTTACAGCAATGTGTCAATGCCCAATTCTTTAGCCCACTTCAACAAATAGGCACGATCAAGAGTCTCAGTCTGAACTTTGGCCACGCTAAGCGCATCATTGAACTGCCTCTCCGACTGTCGTATTCTTGACCATTTCAGTAAGGGGGAATTATGCCTAATGGCACAATCCAAGAAATAGGCGTCCCCCAGATCACTGGCACTATTACGCCTACGACGGGGGGCTCGGGATCCAGAGCTTCACGCCGCTTTTTGCCGGGCAACGACCTCAAGCTCTATGCCTTCGCGCTCCTGAAGGACGGGGAACTTGCGCTTATTAGACACCCAAATATTCAACTAGCTGTTTTTAAAAAAGAAACTTTTTAGTTTGACAGGGGAAATATAGGATGTCCCCAATTTCCTTCCATGGGAGGATCAAAAAACGGGACAGCGCAAATGCCTCATTAGCTTGCTTTCGACCCAAAAAAAGGTTATCATTGTCCAATCAATAAAGTCCCGTCTTTAATTGGCGGGACAGTTTCGTTCTGAAGGAACAATCCATTTGTCAAAGTGGCATCCTCCAGTTTGCGACGTTGAAAATTTTTAAGAAAGGAGGATGTTATCATGACCAATGGAACTGTTAAATGGTTTAATGACCGAAAAGGGTTCGGATTCATTGAGCAGAAAGATGGATCGGATGTGTTTGTTCATCATTCAGCAATCAACGCAGACGGTTTTAAATCCCTCAATGAAGGCGACCGAGTTTCCTTTGACATAGAGCAAGGACAAAAAGGTCCTGCCGCCGTAAATGTCACTGTGATTTAAATTCCTGTTCTGAGTAAAAAGGGCATTCCTTCTAATATCGAGGAAATGCCCTTTTGTTTCGTTTGAATTTATGCATGCCCGATTTGCTATTATCAGATCTTAAACCGCAAAAAAGTCCGGTCCAAACTTCTTTTCTTTTTGCCATTATCAAGAATAACAGCCAAGGAGGTGACAAATTGGCAAGATCAAATTATCAATTTAATAAACGACAGAAAGAATTAGCAAGAAAGAAAAAGAAAGATCAAAAAAGACAACACAAACTGGATAAAAACACTATAAAATCCGAAGAGAATCCTGGTCAGTCTAATCCACGTTAGGCGGCTTGAAACAAAGCACGCCGGATACTAGATAACATTAGATCCAGGATTCGCTATTGGTGAGAGTTCCGCCAGACCTTTTGCAGGAGCAGCTACAGCCCCAACAGGGAATTTGCGCTTTATAAACATCCAAATATTCAACTAGCTGTTTTAAAAAAGGAAATTTTTAGCTTGACAGGGATAAGATAAGATGTCCCCTAAATCCCAGATTTTCGGTGAATCCTGAACCTTTGAACCTTTAAATCCTGAACCCCTGAACGGTTACGATTTTCCTTCGTTCTATCCCTCGTTTATCTCCACCTTTTTCATTTTATCGCCTTTCTGAATTGCATCCACTACCTCAAGCCCCTTCTCCACTTTCCCAAATACTGTGTGCCTCCCATTCAAGTGCGGTTGCGGTGAATGCGTAATGAAGAACTGGCTCCCGTTCGTGTCCGGGCCGGCATTCGCCATCGAGATCGCTCCCCTCTCGTGTTTCAGAGGATTTCCCTCTAGCTCATCTTCAAACGTGTAGCCAGGACCACCTCGACCTGTACCTGTCGGATCTCCCTCCTGGATCATGAAATCGCTGATCACCCGGTGGAACGTTACGCCATCGTAGAATCCATCTCGGGCCAGGAACACGAAGTTGTTGACCGTTTTCGGTGCGTGTTGCGGGTAGAGCTCCAATTCAATAATGCCCTTGTTGGTCTCAATCGTTGCCTTATACATCTTGATTAAATCAATCTGCATCTCAGGTGCACTATCCCACTGCTTCTTGGTCATGAAGATTCCTCCTTAGGGGCTGTCCTGCAAACATTAGTTGCATGTCAGCCGGTTATTTAGCAAAATATCTATAAAATCAGTTAGGTAGTGTTGGTGGCGAGCTCTATGAATTACAATTCTTGCAACTATACTCTAAAACAACTTTATCTTCTACCACTTCTGTTGAAAACTGGTTACCTGAGGACCATTTAACACGCTTCATATTATAATGGAATTCGTAGCCGTTCACGGCTTGAAACTTGAAATTGGAAAGTAGAAATTTGGGAGAGATGAAACGAGTTTACGAGTTGCATGTTTACAAACTGGCAGAAGAGTCCCCCAAAATACATTGATTTTACGCTTGACTTTAAAACAAAAGGTAATTACAATAATTACGCAATAAGTTCAATAATAATTTAAGGAGCAATAACCATGGAAAAGCAGATACGTGCAAGGGATATTAAATTGATCCCTATTGGAAATTCAAAAGGAGTTCGCATACCCAAGGCACTCCTTCAAAAATATGGCCTTAATAATTCCCTTTTGCTTGAAGAAACAGATAGGGGACTGCTTCTTCGGAAGAAAGATGAAAATAAACTTTCTTGGGAGGATACATACAAAGCCATGGCTGATGAAAAAGAAGATTGGGACGATTTTGATACAACGCTTCTTGACGGATTGGAGGATAAAGACTTTGGATATTAAAAGATACGAAATATATTTCGCTGATCTCAACCCCACTATAGGAAGCGAAATTAAAAAAGTACGTCCCGTTGTCATAATTAGCCAAGATGAAATGAATAAATATTTAGAAACCGTTGTCGTATGCCCTTTAACCTCAACGCTGCATCCACAATGGAGAACCCGTCTCCAGATAAAATGCTCGAATAAAAATGCTGAAATAGCAGTTGACCAAATACGCACTATTAGCAAACTGCGATTAAGAAATAAAATTGATAAATTATCAAAGATTAAAGCCGCTCAATTACGTAAGCTGATAACTGATATGTATGGCGAATAGCCTTCCTTTTATCTTTTCTAAAATACGGCCAATAATCTTCCGCTTTTTGCTTATCACATCGCACAATCGCCGCCAGCGGATGGTAATGTTAGCTCTTCCTCATTTCAGTTTCTGCATATACGTGCCCATCTTCCCAAAAAAGGATTGATTATTCGGCAGGCTATGAGCACAAGAACCGAAGATTTCCCCGATTTCCTCTGAAATATTACTATTTATGAAGGCCGGGATGAAAAAAGTCAAGGGAAAAGCTGGTCAGGGCAACACGTTTTGGGATTCATACCAATGTATAGCTGTTGGGCAAGGTGTGTGCAGTCAAAATCGAACGAGAAGAGTCTTCCTATATGAGCGCGTTACCTATTTGTTATTTTTTCTATCAACTGCCATCACGCTGCTGCGGGAATATCGAAGACGTTACGGAAGAGGATATTTTTCAACAACACCTGCAGCCAGTCAAAGAAAGATTCTTTTCAAGTCGACAAAGAAAGTCATTCCGGTCGCAGTCGTCAAGAAAAATATCTTGGCGATTCAAATCCCTGGTGATGACATGATTAATCGCACCGGGCATATTGAGTCGTCTGTGTCGAGGCATGCCACCATGATAGGAATTAGCAAATCAACGTCACGTCTCCTAAATTCCCCGTCCCCTGAATCACTGGCACTGTTACACCTACGGCGGGGGGCTCGGGATCCAGAGCTTCACGCCGCTTTTTGCCGGACAACGACCTCAAGCTCCACGCCTTCGCGCTCCTGAAGAACCTGGAGGATATCAAAAAGATTGTTAGAACTCGGATTACCCTTTGGTCCGAGCATCCGGTGAAGGCTCTTGCTTTGTTTGTCCAGGGCCTCGGCAAGCTCTTCAAAGCCCACCGTCGCGTTGATGTAGTCCCGGAGGATCGACTTCCCCACTTCGACGTCTCTGGTGAGAAAGGCGTGGACCGCTTCGATCAAAAGCGCCCGCCGGAACTCCGGATCAGTCTCTGCCCTCGCCTTTATAGTCTCCCGAAAATCTTTCGTAACAGCCATACCCATATACCTCACTGTTTCCTTCTGGCCTTGTAGGCTTAGCCAGCATCTCTTTACCGCCCTGATGTCATGGCTTTGCCGTTTCTTCGTCCCACCGCCAACTAAAATGACAATCCTGTCTCCGTCTTTTCCGAAATAGATTCGATACCCCGGGCCGAAATCAACCCGGTACTCAAAGACTCCCTCCCCGATTCCCTTGACGTTCGAGAAATTGCCCTGCTCCAGGCGATACACCGCTGTGGTCACCTTCGCCGCCGCAACAGCATTCAGGCCAGTGAACCATTGTGCGTAGGGGGACCGCCCTTCCTCGTCGAGATATTCACGAACAATAATTCCCACAATTATATAGTAACATCTATGTTACCAATATCAATTACTTTTGGGTCAGAAAACATTGTCCAGCCTGACCAAGCCGGCCCCTGCCCGCCGTCCTTCTGGCGGGACTGAATTCTGGAATCTGGATAAGGGATGATAGGCGGCTTGAAACAGAGCACGCCGGATACTGATCGATCAGATTCAAGGTTCGCTATTGGTGAGAGTTCCGCCGGACCTTCCCGCCCGCCTCGCAAGCGAGAGCGTTGCGGGCAGGTTGCAAGAGCTGTTACAGGCCCAACAGGGAACCTGTGTCTATTAGCCACACAAATGTTCAACTAGCTGTTTTTAAAAAGAAATTATTTAGCTTGACAGGGGAAACATAGGATGTCCCCTAAATTCCCTGGCAACACAGTCCGGCATTACGAATCAGTGGCTGAAGGAGTAAGGGCTAATTTCTATTAAGGAACTGTGTATAAACATTCATTATCCGGCTACGGTCCGATAGGCTTTATGAACCGTACCGTGCGGACCCGCATACGGTGTGATGAAGGGGGGCTACCCTTGGCTACCCGATTATGCGCCTTTAATCCATTTTATTATATTTTCCTTGATCCTGATGAGTCGCTTCTGATCTATCCGGCCCAATTTTCCAAGAATAATCTCGCTACTTACAACTGCAAGCCTGCTGACTCGGATGACACTCGCTAGTTTCAACCCGGATTCCAGGAAGTCGGAGTTCTCAGAAGTAATTACTTCGTCCAATTCAGGTAGTTGCTGATGAAGCTGAGAAGAGATCATACAAATAAGCCAATCATCAAATTTTCCGGGCAATCTACGCAAAACAAGGGCGGGACGAAGTTTCCCTTCCGTTTGATCTGTTTGTGGAAACCTAAATAGAATAATTTGTCCTTCAAAAATCATGAATAAGTTTCCTTTAGGTCATTCATGGAATACGTTAACTCTTCCTCTTCCATTCCCCTCATTGCTGACGTAAGGGAAAGGCCCGTCCATTCTTTTCTTTCTTCTTTTTCTATTTTT
The DNA here is from genome assembly GCA_030262715.1 of Deltaproteobacteria bacterium. Taxonomy (GTDB): domain Bacteria; phylum Desulfobacterota; class Dissulfuribacteria; order Dissulfuribacterales; family UBA3076; genus UBA3076. Next base: position 25,926 of record JAJSZR010000011.1, on the reverse strand, counting down.
GCCCGTAAGTATTCCACAAAATCAAGAATTTCTATCTGTTTTGACTCGGGCAATGACCTGACATTTTCAATAATTTTATCTGTCAGACTCATATTAACCCTCCATTCATGCTTGCAGCATGTGTTTATTTTTCAGGCGTATAACAGTAGAGTAGCTAGAGTGCTGGATATTCCAGTATACCAGAATCTCGAATACGGAGATATCTAGAACTTTTTATACTCCAATATTCAGTTTCTGCATATTCGTGTCCATCTCCAAAAAAAGAGGATTGCTTATTCGGCAGGCTATGAGCACAAGAACCGAAGATTTCCCCGATTTCCTCTGAAATATTACTATCTATGAAGACCGAGATGAAAAAAGTCAAAGGAAAAGCCGATCAGAGCAACACGTTTTGGGATTCATACCAATGTATAGCTGTTGGGCAAGGTGTGCGCAGTCAAAATCGAACGAGAAGAGTCTTCCTATATGAGTGCATTACCTATTTGTTATTTTTGGCTCTTCGCTATTTAGTGTGGGTAGCATAGGGCATTACCCTCGGCAGATCGAAATTCAGTTTACCGGCAATGAGATAGATCATCACCTTCATCTTTTTGGTTGAACGATACCCTCTGGCCCTGGCTTTGGCCGCCTGAACCAAACTGTTGATTCCTTCCATAAACCCGTTATTAAGGCCAGACTCGAACCATCTCATCACTCCGTCCCAGTGTACCTTAATGGTTTTGGCGGCTTTGATGATAGGAGTGAGACGACTATGCGTTGCCCAGAAGTACCAGCGTTTTAAATGAGCAGGCGCATCCTCAGCGGGCCGCTCATAGAGCTTTTGCAGCATGTCCTTGATACGGCATGCCCTGGCAGTCTTTAGGGTCGAATCCTTTAGCTCCTCGTAAATCTCACGTTGACTGTCGGTGTGGTTCTCTTCGTTTTTCAACCAGACATAGCGGGTCCTTTTCAGTTCGGGGCACAGCTTCTGCTCGGCACGCCTCACTTTGTCCACAGCATCATTGATGATCTTGATCACATGAAATTTATCAAAGGTTATTGCAGCGTTCTCAAATTTCTCACCTATGCCTTTTATAAAGGCCTTGGACATGTCTATTGAGAAGTCGGTTATCTTCAAGGCATCACCGCCATGTTCCTCAAGGTCTTGCCTGAAGTTCTCAATGGTAGTGTGGTCCTTGCCTTCGGTGGTAAAGATGACCTTATGTTTCTCCATGTCAGCAAACAGAGTCACATAAGTATGCCCTTTGGCCCTTGATGTCTCGTCCACGCCGACCATGGATACGGGAGAAAAATCTTCCTTGGCACGACTGGCCTCCACATAATGTTCAAGCACCCGCCATATTCTGGTATCGTGCTCTCCTACGAGTCGGCTGATCGCTTTGGGTGTCATGCCATTTTTTGCGAATGTCATTATGAGCGCCTCAAAAAGTAAGGTAAAGCCTGCACCAGGTCGTGCCCATGGGGCTCCAACTGTCTTCACTCCGTGCTCATCGCACTTCACTCGGGGCAGTCTCGCATGCAGATAAGTGAGATGCTCAAAGAAGTTCAGGTGGCGCCAGGACCTCTCATCAGTATCGTAGGCCAAGCACGATTTTCCGCATACCGGGCATGGAAAATTGCTTCCTTCAGGAAAGTCTAGATAAAGGTCAAGTCGGTGACTTTCGGCATTAAATTCGATTTTCACAACCTGCCAAGGCTCTGAAATTCCCAAGGCCATTTGGAAAAGATCTTTTTCGTTCAACTTTGCTTGCACCTCTCATAAAGAAAATATAGGATAAACATGGCCCGGCCGGAGGATAGGGCAACGGTGGGAACCGACCTGAGCGCCGAGCCGGGGGCCAAGACAAAGGGAAGGAACTTGAGTGTTCCCTCCTTACTCTCTTTTCTACTAAACTTTGTTTTGGCATGAAAGCGATAAATCCCAGGGGCCTGGGGACTGGTCCCCAGATTGGCGAAGCCGATTAGAAAAGATTACCCACACTAAATAGCGAAGAACCAGAAAAAATAGTCATCCCGCGTTAATAGCAAGAGGAGGTTTGTGGTCATAGCATCCTCCTCTGCGTCTTGATTTCGATTTCTTATAGTATGATTGGAGGTAAGCATTCACAGGGCACCACATCTGCTTTGTTGTCGGGCACTTGAAGTACAGGGAGTACGTCTGCGTACCCTCCGCCTCGCATCTGCAGCACCCTGTAAACGCTTACAGTTCTGTGGGTTGCGGTAAAACGAACGGGCGTTGTAATCCCGTAAATGGTTACGATTGGAGTAACGGAGAAATGTTTGATACCAAGACAGTAAGGACCTGGTCCAAGGCGGGAATGGTGATCTCGCTGGGCGGTCTGGTCTGGACCGGAATGGGGCGAGGATGTGTCAACCGCCAGTGGCATACCTGGGCCGGGATTGCACTAATAGGCTTTTCAGTCTGGCACTATAATGTCTATAACCCTCCGCCCTGGAAAGCGCTTAAATCTGAACGGAAGTCCTGATCTATAGGTCGGCAGGCCGGCGAAATCGGAGCCAATAGTTGAACCTGTCTATGACGAATTATTTGTGAGAGTCTAATTCCTTTTGTTCACATGATTTCGCCAGGAATTTGAAGGTTTGAAAAGTTCCACTTAGGGCCACCAGTATGGATAATACCACCGGGGATAGTGCCAGTAGGGATAGGGGTGATAGACCCTTTGTTCCTTTTCTACAGGCCAGAGATGGATCTCCTTGGCAGCGATCAGAGGATAGGTATACTCGATTTCACCCAGGCGCTGAACCTTCTTTCCTTGAACCTTTCCTGCCACTGTTACCTTTCTTCCCTGGCGATAGATGGCCACATCAAGGTAACTGGAGTATAAGGCCAGAAACCTTCCCTCTGATTTATCCACATCCCTTGGTTTTCCCTGCATATCGGCTGGTTTTTGCAATACCTCGATCAATGTTCCCTCTTTCAGGTTCACAGAGCTCATAATCAACCCGCTCCAGAGTATGGTCTTTTCCTTATAAGCCTTTGGATTTTTCAGCACCATCTTCAAAGTGAGCTCCTTTGCTACTTGTTGCCTCAATTGCTTTGAAATCGCCGGAGCACAGCCGGTGAGGGAGAAAGAACCACAGACTAGAAATGTGAGGGCAAAAAACAGATGCCAGATGTTGCCCCTTGTGTGCACAGCTTTCATACTCATAGATTACCCTTAATTAAAACATATTATAAATGAATTTTAATAAAAAAAGCAATATGTCAAGAAAAAGCAGGCCAGATAATCTCAGGATTCATCATGATTTATAAGGGCAGGGAAGGGCTTGAAAACGGGATATGGTCGGATTACAGAATTCCATTGACAATAACTAAAGGCAAATTGTAAAATGCAATAAAAAAATAGAAAAGAAAGGGGAATCGAAAATGCCAGTATCAGTTTAACTAAAAAATGGCAAACCTAATTTGATCTGCCCTCATAAAGATCTGATCTTAAGTGCCATGACTTTATATCTCTATATAACCCTCTTCTACTTCCGTCTTAAGACCTTGGACTAGAAGATATAAAATAGTTTTTCCTGATAACAATTGCTGTGACTCAAGATACTTCTATTTTCAAAGACAAAACCGGTTCAAAAAAAGGACCGGATATAGAAATCACCAAATCGATAAAGGACTCAGGTGATGATAGTCCGCAGGCCGATGCAAACTCAAGAGAGTCATTGGAAAATGACTTTGAGGTGATACTTTCTGACGATGAATTACGGGATGAAGGAGATCACCCGGCTGAAATCCGGCTTTTTGAGGATAATAGTTATGATGAGTCAGATGAAAAGGCAATAAAACTATTCCCTGAAGAGGCCATCCTGCCAGAGCAGGCAGGAGAAAGGCCTTCACAAGAGACTGCAGAGACAAAGCTGCCGGACGAAGCATCGTGGATTACTTGGGCCATAACAGGGGTGTCGGGATTTCTCCTCACAGTGGGATTTGTGGTCTTGTGGAATCTTTCGGTTCCGTTTTTAGGGCCACATAGTGCGATTATAAAGGATATCCCAGATACCTTGGGCAATCATGTTGACTTTGAAACCATGAATCTTGCCCCGTTTCTTATTCCAGTTCAACGGAATAAAGAAATGATTTTTTTTAAATTACAAGCGGAACTTATTATCTCTGATGCCAAGACAAAGCGCGCAATTCGAAAAAAAGAGGCCTGGGCCAGAGACGCAATTTACAGGGAACTTAAGGGTATCGATATAAGCTCCGGTATTCAAGAAAATTTTCTGATGCAATATAGACAGCCGATAATCAGGTGTCTAAATCATGAGCTTGCACCATTTCGAGTGGAAGATATCCGGCTCAAGGGTTATTTGATGAAATAATTTGAAATAAGATAAGAGCGGAGTTTATGATGCTTTTTTCACCTTTTCGCGTTTTGCCCTTGAACAAAATTTTGAGTTTTTCAAGCGGCTCTACTAGCAGGCTTTTTAATTGATTTCGCCCTCTTTTTTTTAACCCAAATTCCCAGCACATCCAAACCAAACTTAGCCAGGAGAGCCAACCAGACCCAGTGGTAACACCTTAAGCCTTTTCGCAAGAGATCCTCCATAGTGTCATTTGCTGATACTGTGACTTAGTGTAATATTTAGTTTGGACATTAAAAATACTTTTCACTATATAATAAGGAAGTTGTCGAAAACTACAAGATGATTATAGCATCAGACTCATATGATCATAAAGGTGGAAGACTGGACGTTCTTGGCCTTGGTCCGATGTTATCGTACGTCGCATGGGCTGGAAAATTGAAGTAACACCGCAGATTAGGTTTTTTTGGCGGAATCATGACTAATTTAGAATTGCTCTATAATACAAACTGTGCTTACTTTGTCGGCGGGCTTGCTTGGCACACTTGTTCCAGTTAATATTTCGTGTTGTGAAGTAGGCTGCATAATAGTAAAATGACAAACTCAGTTAATAATAACGGTAAACACGATCCTGAAATAGCTGGTTCGCCACAATCTCCTTATCATAGTGCACGTATCACAAGAAGGCTTTCTAATATAGAACGTCTCCGTTCTTTCTTGCAGCTCTTCAAGCGGGACGATCGGGTACTGGTCGTCATAGTAGCTGACCCCGATGCCATGTCCAGCGCTCAGGCAGTAAAAAGACTGCTCAGTCGAAGAGTAGAAGAGGTGACAATCGCTCACAATAATGAGATAAAACGCTTGAATAATCTTGCAATGAGAGATTTTCTCAAAATTCCTCTGCATCTCCTGAGGAGGATAAAGCAGGATCAGTACACCAAATTCGTGCTGATAGATTCCCAACCCTCGCACCATCCGGATCTGGCTTCAATTTCCTATAATGCAGTAATAGACCATCACCCCATCACTGATGGATGGGATGCTCCATTTGTAGATATACGGCCGGAATATGGAGCGGTCGCCTCCATGCTCACAGAATACCTGAAGGCCGCCAAGATAAATCCTACGGTAGCCCTTGCAACAGCACTCTTTTACGGCATTAAGGCCGATACCCAGAACTTTACCAAAAAGACCTCTCACTCTGATTTGCTCTGTTTCCAATACCTCTTTAAGCGGATCAACCAGCAACTGCTGAATAAGATAGAGACTGCTGACATAAGGCGGTCAGAGTTGAAATATTTCAAGATCGCCCTGGAAACCATGAAGACCAGCAAAAAACGTATTTATGTCCACCTGGGCCGCGTTGGAAATCCGGATATTCTTGTCTTAATAGCCGATTTTTTTACGCATATTCATGATATAGGCTGGGTCATAATCTCCGGACAGTATGGAGAGAAGCTAATAGTTATCTTTCGCTGCGATGGCTATAGAAAAAATGCGGGGAAACTGGCGGCCAGGGTCTTTGGGAAAATAGGGTCAGCAGGAGGACACAGGCAAAGTGCCAGGGCAGAGGTTCCTTTTAAGAATCTGCCTGAGGGTGCAGCCAAAAAATTTACAACAAATACGCTCCTTCGCTTGGTAGCTAAACATTTTGGGTAAACAAATCCTGTACAGAATCCGGCACATGGAGGGAAGTAATCATGCCGATCTACGAATATCGCTGTGAAAAGTGTGGAAAGATTTCTTCTCACCTGGTCCTTAATAAGGACGATTTTGAATCCCATTGCAAATACTGTGGAAGTAGCTCGGTCACCAAGTTGATCTCCAGAGTTAATGTCCGTCTTTCCGAAGAGTCAAGGCTGGAAAAATTAGCAGATCCGGCAATGATGTCGGGTCTCGACGAAAATAATCCCAAGAGCATGGCTAAGTGGATGAAGAAGATGGGAGGTCTGGTAGGAGATGATCTTGGCGAGGATTTTGACCAGATGGTTGATGAAGCCATGGAAGAGACTGCAGGTGGCCCTGAATCTGGCGGCAGCGGGCCGGATGAATTCTCACCACCTGTAAAAGATTCAATGTCTATATAATTTGGTAAATAGCTCACTGGAGAGCTTTAATTTCAGATCCACTCATCGGGTTAGCAAATGCCGAAAATTTTAGCTATGGTCCTTGCCGGCGGCAGGGTTGATGAGCTTGGAGTCCTTACCTTCTTCAGGCCTAAGTCCACAGTACCTTTTGGAGGCCTGTACAGATTCATAGATTTCCCTTTAAGTAACCTTATGCAATCAGGCATCGAGAGAGTCGGAATTCTCAGCCAGTATAGGTCCTCATCTCTAATAGAGCATATCGGGACAGGCGCATCCTGGGACATGACAGGCAGACATCGCGGTATCACTCTTCTGCCTCCTTTTCAAGGCTTGCATGCCTCAGACTGGTATAAGGGCACAGCCGATGCGGTATATCAAAACCTTGACTTTATCCATGCTCAAAAACCAGACCTTATACTAATCTTATCAGGCGACCATATCTATCATATGGATTATCAAAGACTCATTCAATTTCATCTGGACGTGGGTGCCGATGCTACGGCTTCCTTTGTTCAGGTTTCTCCGGCAGGTTCGTCCAGATTCGGCCTGGCCCTGATTTCTGAGGATGACCCAAGAGGAGGCCGTCTTCTGGAATATATAGAAAAACCGGCCCACCCTGCATCAAACTGGGCCTCCATGACCATATATCTGTTCAAGGCCGAGATTCTGGACCAGGCCTTGAAGGAAAATACCGGAGCTGACTCCCATGAGTTCGGCAGAGACATATTTCCTGCCATAATGAGCAAACATAAGGTATATGGTTACAAATTTCACGGTTATTGGGGATACAGCCGGACCCTTGAGGAATACTGGACCGCCAACATGGATCTCTTGGGGGAACATCCAAAAATAAAACTGTCCGATTGGCAAGTACGTACCAACCTGGACCACGAGGCAATAAGAGATCGGAGCCCTGCACTTATTGGCCCTCAAGGCTCCATAAACAATTCAAGGATTTATAACGGGGTCAGAGTTGAAGGACAAGTTGCTCGATCAATCCTTTTTCCTGGGGCCTATGTGGGAGCGGGGGCAGTAGTAAATGATTCAATACTGTTTTTCGATACTCAGGTAGGACCAGGAGCCAGAGTTGAGAATACTATAACTGACCTTGGTGTCAGTATTGGCAGGGATTCCGTAATTGGTGAACAGGACGAGGCACTCACTGTAATAGGTATCCGAACACAAATACCCCAGGGGATAAAAATAGGACCAGGGTGCAGCGTTCATCCCGAACTCAAGGCCGAAGACTTTACCCAGAAGATTTATGAGCAAGGGGACATTATAAGTGCGAAATGATGACTGGTTGGTGGATTTTACTCACTAAGGTGACGCCAGGCTCTGCCCATGGCCATGAGCGGGAAATAATGGCGGTACATATTGTAGTTGAGCATAAATCCTCTGGCAAGCTCGCTGCCCTGATCCAGGTCACTTACCGCTTTGGCAATGTCAGTGCGCTCGCCAATCCCGTAGCCCGGGAAACCGGTGCCGGTATATTGTGGCTCATCCCAGGTACCGTCAGTACATTGCGTTGCCAGCAACCATTCCAGCCCTTGTTCAATCACCTGATCATAGGCATGGGATCCTGTGGCCACAAGGGCCATGATGGCCCAGCCGGTCTGTGAAGCGGTACTAGGGCCACATCCTCTGAGTGTGATATCCATGTAAGAGCCGCAGCTTTCGCCCCAGCCACCGTCCGGGTTCTGGTGGTCCACGATCCATTGGGCCGCCTTTTGCACATAGGCCGCATTCATATCCTCGCCAATGGCCTTCAGGGCCGGCAGGACTGCGGCCGTTCCATAGATATGATTGACTCCCCAACGGCCGAACCAGCTACCATCCTCTTCCTGTTCCGACCGGATATATCTATAGGCCCGGGCAACAACGGGATCATCCATCCCCCGTCCCAGGAGTCCAAGGGCCTCCAGTACATGGGCTGTTACATCAGCACTCGGCGGATCAAGCGTCTCGCCGAAATCACAGAAGGGGATAAGGGTAATAAAACGGCTGGTGTTGTCCTTGTCGAAGGCACCCCAGCCGCCGTTTGCGCTCTGCATAGCATTCATCCAGGCCACTGCCCTGCGTATAGCCAGGTCAACCCGGCTCCGCAGACCGGAGCCCAAGGCAGGCAGCAATCTGAGCAAGACAATTATGGCCACTGCTGTATCATCCACATCGGGATAAAAGTCGTTTTGCCGCTCAAAGGCCCATCCACCAGGCTCCACATCTTTGACATAGACCTGCCAGTCCCCTCCTGCCAGAACCTGTTCGTTTAGTATCCATTCCAAAGCAACTTGCATTTGGGGTGTTGCATTGAAATCCTGCCGGCAGTCCAAAAGGGCCAGGAGTGAAAGCACGGTATCCCACACAGGCGTATCACTGGCCTGGAGATAGGTAGCTCCATTTTTCTCGAATTTCCAGTGTTGATTCCAGGCATCAAGTCCGGCAGCCAGCACTGGATGATCAACGGCGTATCCTTCCACATTCAAAGCCATCAGCGAATAGATCCATGGCGGCTGAATGCCACTCCATGCCCCGTCCGCCTCCTGATGACGAATGATCCACTCCAGACATTGTCGTATGGCCAGTTCTCGGCCTGGACGAAACGGAAAACCGGTATACCGGCTCAACAACCGGTCAGACAGATAGAAAGGACGCTGCCAGAAAGAGGTATGGCCTTTACTGGCCGATCGGTAATCGAAATGGTCCCGTGTCTCAGGAAAAAGCTCATCAATTCGATGTTCCTGCGGGAGTTTTCTGACCGGCCGTCTGGCCCTCAGCACTGTCAATGGAATAATGGTGCCCCGGGCCCAGGAGGCAAACTGATAGACATTAAAGGGGGCCCAGGATGGCAGGAATATGATTTCCGGAGGCAGGGCCGGAGTAGCATCCCATGGCCATTCACCAAACAGGGCAAGCCAGTATCTGGTAAAGACCCGGAGGCCTCCCAGCCCGCCATGCTCTAGGATCCATTCTCTTGCCTTGCGGAGAGGCAGGGCATCAAAAGGCATGCCGGAGGCCCTGAGCGCTGTATAGCACTCGACCGTGGTGTTGATGTCGCCAATGGTCGCCTGGTAGTAAACCTCCCATGAACCGTCAGGCCGCTGCTCGTTCAGGATTGCCCGGACTACCGATTCATACTTCGGATCATCCTCCACACCGAGAAAATGTATGGCTAGGACCCACTGTGCTTCCATGCAGGAGTTGGTTTCCAGGTTCCCTACCCAGAACCCTTCCGGCCGGTGGTTATCCAACAACCATGATACCCCCCTTTCGATCCCCTGTTGCAGGCTGTCTGTGATCATGCTATGAGGGGTCGAATCCATAAATTTCGGTGCTTTTCAATCTTATTATGCTGGCAAACACAATGCATACTGACTCGCTTTCTACCATCGGCGTCGTTGTAGCCCTTTCGGCTGAAGCCAGAGTACTGACCCGGGTGGCAGACAAGATGATACAAGGGTTGTCGCCAAAAGGAAGAATAGTTGTCCGCCAGTCAGGAATCGGCCTGCTGGCGGCCCGCAGACAGGCAGAATATCTGGCCGAAATAAGTGAATTGCTTGTCTCATTTGGTGTATCCGGCGGCTTACACCCTGCCCTGGAGACCGGCGACCTGGTGCTGGCCGACCGGGTGCTGGCATGGGACCCCGACCTGCACGAACTTTCTCAAACACAGGTCCTACCTGTCAGTTTCAGAGCCGACGCCGGGTTCATTGATTACATTGCAGAGAAGTTTCAAGAGAACACCATCCACTTTTATCGAGGTCCCATACTCTGCTCGGCCAAACCGATTTCAACTGCAGCCTCCAAGCTGGTTGCTCATCGCATGACCGGCGCACTGGCAGTGGACATGGAGAGCAGAGCGGTTTGCGAAGTTGCTGCAGAAGCAGGACTCCCTTTTTTCTGTCTGCGGGCCGTCTGCGATCCGGCCGATCAGACTGTGGCTGATGCCTTGCTGGCAACGGTGGATAAGCAGGGCAATCCCAGGATCGGCTATCTCCTGGCTCATCTTGCGCGGCGTCCCTGGCTCCTGCGGGATATGATACGAATGGCCAGCCAGTTCCGCCAGGCCCTAATTGCCCTTGAAAGGGCCTGGCTCCTCGTCGGTAAACAGTTTCTATCAGCAGCCAATGCACGCTATGCTATTTCCCCGGTCCGCGCAGGCAAACAGTGAGTGCTCGCCAGGGATGTTTAACCGTATCCAGGACAGCGCTTGCCTCAAAGCCGGAGTGGACCATGCAGTCTGCACAGCGGGGATCACGTCCTACCCCGTACCGGTCCCAATCGGTGTTGTCTATCAACTCACGATAGGTGGCCACGTAGCCATCATTGAGCAGGTAACACGGCCTTTGCCAGCCGAACTGGTTCCTGGTCGGATTTCCCCATGGGGTGCATGCGTAATCACGGTTTCCTGCCAAAAAATCGAGATACAGGCTTGAGTGGTTAAAGGTCCAGGACGACTTGGCCTGACGGAGAATGGTCCTGAACAGCTCTTTTGTGCCTTCCCTGCCCAGAAAGCAGTCCTGATCATCGGCTGAATCGTAATTAAAACCGGCGGCCACGGTCATGGCCTCAACTCCCAGGGAGCTGAGATGATCAAACAACTGACCCGCTGCTTCCGCTGTCTGTCCTTTGAAAAAGGTGGTGTTGGTGGTTACTCTGAAACCGGCTGCTACCAGCTTGCGGATGGCTTCCGTAGCCTTTTTAAAGGCCCCCTCGTGGCAGACGGCGAGATCATGGCGTTCATACATACCATCCAGATGGACATTAAATGTGAGATAGGGGCTAGGGGAAAAATCATGGAATCGCTTTTCCACCAGCAGGCCATTGGTACAAAGATAGATAAATCGTTTGCGGCTGATTAGCTCATCGACAATAGTAGTGATCTCCGGGTGGAGCAATGGCTCGCCTCCGGCTATGCTCACGACTGGAGCACCGCATTCTTCAGCCGCTCCCACACATTCTTCAACACTGAGCTGGTTGCGCAGCACCTCGGGGGGATAATCCACCTTGCCGCAGCCCTTACAGCGCAGGTTGCATCGAAAGAGAGGCTCAAGCATCAGCACAAGCGGAAAGTGCTTCTGTTTCATCAGCATCCGGCTGATGATATATTTCCCGATACGGGCCTTTTGAATAATTGGTATTCCCATTAGGTTACGCGGTTCATCACTCAGGCAGCTCTGGCTACAGCCTGTCCGGTCTCAATAAGATTTTTTTTGATATCGGCTGTTTCTTTGCCGTCGTCATCCTGGTCTTGATGCAGGTTTTCCGGATAGTATTGGGGTTGCATGAATCTGCGGATGGCCCATTCCACACTTTCTATGGAAACCTGGGTATCGCGACAGGGTCCGTTAGGCCTGGTATTCAACACCCCATAGACAGGCAGCGGATAGGCATACTGGATACCACTGGCCATATCTCGTTCGCAGGCCACGGCCACGATCATCTTTGGAAGGCGCTGGATCACGGTCCTGCGGGCAATGGTGCCACCGGTGGCAATGGCCAGATAGACAGAGTACCGTTCGCTTAGGGCGATCAAGTCGCTAATGGGACATTTGCCGCAGCGCTTGCAGTTATAGATGGAATAAGTCAGGCGCCTCTTGCACATGGATCTCTGCAGGCAATGAGGCATGAGCATCAGCATCTCTTCCGGCTTATAGCGTCCTGCCGTCTTCAGAACGAGCTCGTTATTTACCTCCACGAATGATGAACGGACTTTGTTCTTGGATATGCCGATGGCCTGACCAAGCATAACCATGAATGGCAGAAACAGCTTGACTGTCAGACCCCGCATCCGGGAAAAAAAAGGCAGGGTTTTACCGAACCTGACACTGAGAATGAGGCTAAGCGAGGCCAAGCCAATGAGCGCTATAATGCAACCGATGACAAGTCCTAACAAGATGGGCCCCAAGGGATGAATGTGGGCAAGGTCGAAGGTCGACAAGGCCCAGACCAGAAAAAGAAAAAAGATCGCCATTCCATTGGTGACCATGACCAGTCCGATAAACAGACGCTTTTTTGCCCTATCAGCCTTTTGGTCTTCCTGGTCAAAGACTTGCAAGGCCTGTAGCGAAACCGGGCTCTCAACGGCAGGATGGCTTCCTGATACAGGCATGGCCGATTTTTCCATATCTCCTCTCATTGTTTCGTAACTGTTCACACTCCTTGGCAATCGGCAGGGAGTGAATAATTTACTATCGCTTTAACTCAATTGCTCATCAAGCTCTGCAGGCTCAAACTTCACCTTCTCTTTCTTGCCAACCATCTCGTGAAACGTTGTTGCCCCATAGTCCTGCAGCCAATGAATCACACCATCAACCAGCCGCTCCGGGGCAGATGCGCCGGCCGTCACTCCAACACGTCGTATACCCTCAAGCCAGGCCGGATCGATATCGCCGGCATCATCGATCAAATGGCAGCCAATCCCCTGGCGCGTTCCCACTTCTTTGAGTCGGTTGGAGTTGGAGCTGTTTTTTGAGCCTACTACAAAGAGCAAGTCCGTTTTACCGGCCAGCTCCTTCACGGCATTTTGCCGATTCTGAGTAGCGTAACAGATGTTTGAGAGTGGTCCCTTGATATCTGGAAACCGCCTTTCCAAAGCTTGGCGCACTCCGACAATATCATCCTGGCTCAGTGTGGTCTGGGTGACATAGGCCATACGTGCGAAATCATTCACCTGCAAAGTCCTGACTTCTTCAACGGTTGCTATGAGATGGACATGCTCATCGATTCTTCCGGCAGTCCCCTCCACTTCAGGATGATCATGATGACCTATGATTACCACATCGTAGCCTTCTTTATGATATTTTTCTACCATTCTATGGACACTGGCAACAAGAGGACAGGTCGCGTCGATGGTCCTGAGCCCCAATTCGGCCGCTTGTTTTTCTACAGCCCTGGAGACTCCATGAGCGCTGAAAATGACAACGGCCCCTGTCGGAATATCGGAGAGATATTCCACAAAAACCGCGCCCTGTTCCTGAAGTTCCTGGATCACGTGCCTATTGTGAACAATTTCATGCAGAACATACACAGGCGCGCCGTGTTTCTCGAGGATGAGCTGGACCGTCTTGATGGCCCGGATCACACCCGCACAAAATCCCCTCGGATTGGCCAGAATGATTTCCACTCCTCACTCCATTTGCCTATGCCTATGTTGGATAGACCTTTCCGTTTCAGAATAATTCTCCATATTGAAAATTGAAAGAAAAAAGTTTATTGTCTTTTGTAGCTGTTTATCAAACAAATACCACAATCTCACGTTTTCTCAATAATGCGTATCTTTATTATCGGTATATAGTATAGGACTTTCAATTTTTTAGACAGGATAAACAGGATTGTCAGGATAAATAAAAATCCTGTAACTCCTGTCAAAAAGGTCCTGCCTATAGACTTTTTTCAGTGTAATCAGACATTGTACCGACTATCATATAATCTTTTTTATTGTGAAACCATCTAATAATAGTCCTATTCCGTCGGAATCCGGCTCAAATTACAAGCATAAGCCTGTAAGCAATCTCGTGTATTCGACAATCTGGCAACGGTTGGTGGGACTGGTCCGTCCATATGTTCCACGCGTAATCCTGGCTACACTATTCAGTCTTATCGTCTCAGGAATAAATGGAGCGATAGCCTGGCTCGTAAAGCCGGCAATGGACAAGATCTTTGTCGAAGGGAATTACAAATATATATATCTGCTACCTTTTGGGATTATTATTCTTTATATCTTTCGTGGCGCGTGTAACTTTCTCCAGTCATACCTTATGCAGACCGCAGGGATGAAACTGGTCCGTGATCTGAGGAACCGATTTTTCTCTCACCTGATTCATCTGCCAGTATCTATTATATCCCGTTCCACCAGTGGTGATATACTCTCAAGGCTCATGAATGACGTGGGGGCACTGAGCAATATCCTGTCACAGAGCCTGAGGACGTTCCTGCTCCAGGTACCAACTGTGATCGTTCTCATGGGAGTGGCCCTTTACCGGCGGTGGGACCTGGCCCTGCTGAGTTTTATTCTCCTTCCCTTTATTGCTCTGGGGACCCGTTTCCTCTCCAGATTGGTACGAATACGCCGGAAGAGGGTTCAGAGGTATCTGGCTATTTTGACGCACCGGGTGAGCGAGGTCCTTCAGGGCCTCAGGATTGTAAAGATATTCGGCATGGAGAAGGTCAAGGATGGCCAATTTGTAAAGGAAAATCAGACTACCTATCGCCAGATGGCAAAGGTCGTACGCCTCAAAGAAGGAACAAAGTTTCTGATAGAGGTCCTTTCCGGTTTTGCTGTTGCGGCAATTCTGGGCTATGGAGGCAGCCTTGTGGCTAGTGGAGAGATAACCCCTGGAGATTTTTTCTCCGTCCTTGCGGCTATAGTTATGGCCTTTACTCCTCTTAAAAAACTGGGTGGGGCCTACACCCAACTCCAGGAGACCCTTGGTGTACTTGAAAGGGTGGATCATTTTCTTGGCCAGGAAAGGGAGGAAAGCCAGGGACAGGCCCTTGATGGACTACGCCGGGACCTCAGGTATGAAAAGGTCTCTTTTTCTTATCCTGGGACTGATGCGCAGGTTTTACAGGAAATAGATATCACCATACCTGCTGGGAAGATCTTAGCCATTGTCGGGCCCAGTGGGGCAGGTAAGAGCACCCTGGTTGACCTGATCCCAAGATTCTACAATCCCACTTCCGGAACGATACTCTGGGACAGGACAGATCTCCGCAAGATTTCCCTCACGGACTTGAGACACCAGATGGCCATAGTTACCCAGGACGTTGTCCTGTTCAGCGATACAATCTACGAGAATATTGCAGTAGGTAGGCATGGAGGAGTTACTGGAGAAGACGTAGAGAAGGCGGCAAAGGTTGCTCAGGCCCACGACTTTATTGTCGCACTTCCTCAGGGCTATAATACAGTGTTGGACGAAAGGGGGCTAAATCTGTCCGGGGGTCAGCGTCAGAGGATAGCCCTGGCAAGGGCGGTGCTCAGGAATCCACCATTGCTCATATTGGATGAGGCCACAAGCGCCCTTGACAGCGTCTCTGAAAAGACGATCCAGAAGGCCCTGGATGAGGTAATGAAGGGCAGAACCACAATAGTGATTGCCCATAGGCTCTCGACCATCATCCACGCGGACCAGGTCATAGTTATCGACCAGGGTCGCATAGTAGACAGCGGGACACATGAGGAGTTAATGGAGAGCAGCGCCCTTTACCAGGAGCTGTATCAGACCTGGAGCAGTAATAATGAGAAGAATGTCAGCCAGTGATGACCAGCCAACACGACTATAGTCAAAAGAGGTTCACTTCAGAATATTAATTACACTGCAAAAAGCCCGAAATATGATTCCGCTCAAAATGCCCCGGATGCAAGGCGTACTCAGTGTACTCCGCAGTGACCTGTCTGCGTGCAACGCACAGGCAGGCGAAGAAATTGAAGTAACACAGCGAATGGAGTATTTTCACCAGAAATGAGGGCCAGTATATACAGATATGGATTTGATTGCAGATAAAAATGACCGAAATACTTGAGATGCCGGTGAACCACCGTCCTCGAAGATATGGACAGACGAAGTATGGCATACATAACCGTCTATGGGTAGGTTTGATGGATACCATGGCCGTGCGATGGATGCAGACTCGAATGGTATATCCAGAGGTAAAGACCTCATCATTAAGCAAAGGGAGAAAGGACGTACATATTCACTGAACCGCATCTTCATAAGTCTTAAATTCAATAACGGGATTGAGTGGACATGTGCGAAAAGACAGTATGAATAATTATTGGTTAGGTCTGGGCTTTTTTGCCCAGATACTTTTTTCTTCAAGGTTTCTTGTCCAATGGATAGCCAGTGAGAGGGCCGGCAAGAGCGTCGTTCCAGTCTTGTTCTGGTACTTGAGCCTTGCAGGGTCTGTCCTGCTTTTGATGTATGCAATATATCGTCTGGATCCGGTCTTTATTTTCGGTCAGGCTGGCGGGATATTTATTTACAGCCGGAACCTCTATCTGATCCGGCGCGAGAAGAGAAGGCCCCATATTGATTGAGATGCACAATGAAAATATACCTGGGAAGTCCTGGCTGGCAATGGTCTTTTTGGCCCAGCGCATCCTTTCAGTACCCGATTCCATACCAAGGCGAGGGCTTACCCGCATTTCATTGCCCGGGCGTGCAGGAACCATAGCGTCTTCCACTTGACCTGCATCCAATCCGCGAATAAAAACATATGACCCGACAAACAGACAATTACAACAAGACCATCAATTCATACCCAAGCAGAAGTGAGACCAATTTGGAGATATCGGTCATAGTCCCTGTTTACAACGAGGCACCAAATATTAAACCTCTGGTAATGCGTTTGCTGGCAGAATTGGTGGTGTACCCATATTATGAATCCTCAGGTAAGCGCATATATGCAGTACGAGAGGTGCTGGAGTGAGGGCCAAACTCAGTGTCACAATAAAGTTTCTGCTGAAGATAGGTCTCAGTGTCTGTCTCCTGGCCTGGCTCATATCAAGGACAAACCTGGATGGTCTACTAACAGCTTTCCTTGATCTATCCTTTTTTGCGTGGGCCGTTGCCTTTCTGATGTATTTGGCCTCCCAGGTTATAGGCAGCATCCGTTGGTATTTCCTGGCACATGCCCTTGATTTTTCCGGGCCCTGGTCTACTTACCTCAGATATTACTTTGTAGGTATGTACTTCAACCTTTTTCTGCCTACCAGTGTTGGCGGGGATGTGCTGAAGATGCACTATATCTCCCGGGGAGAACCCAAAAAACTTAGGGCCACCTATAGCATACTGGCAGACAGGCTCTTCGGGCTTGCTGCAATGTTTTTACTTGGAGCAGGTGCTGTCCTCATAGGACGCGGCATACTTCCCCGCTACTTCGAGCACCTTCTTTGTGTCGCGGGAATCTGCATCATCGCATCACTTTTGGGCCTGCCATTGGCCTATAAGCTTCTTGGCAGTACCTGGCCTATATTTGGAAAAAGGCTGGCAGTACCCATGGTATTCTGGGAAAAGCCAAAGGCCCTGCTTGCTGGCCTGAGCCTATCTCTGATCCTTCAGGCCCTTGGGATGGGTGCAGTGGCTCTCCTGGCAAAGGACATGGGACTCAGTCCCCCTGCGGCCTTTTACTTTGCGGCCTTTCCTCTGGTGGCAATCCTGACAATACTACCTATAAGCTTTAATGGTATAGGTATTAGAGAAGGTGGCTTCATTTACTTCCTGGGGCTCAAGGGCATATCTACCGAAAAGGCCCTTACCCTGAGCCTGAGCTTCTTTGCTATACAGGTTGTGGCAGGCCTGATAGGAGGTCTTGGCTATGCCTTTGGTTTACATAAAAAGCTGCTCGAAGATTACACTGTAAAAATGTAATTGCTTATTCCTTGAATGAGTGGCAGGACCACCGTACACAGGCTTTCGACCATCATCCACGCGGACCAGGTCATAGTTATCGACCAGGGTCGCATAGTAGACAGCGGGACACATGAGGAGTTAATGGAGAGCAGCGCCCTTTACCAGGAGCTGTATCAGACCTGGGGCAGTAATAATGAGAAGAATGTCAGCCAGTGATGACCAGCCAACACGACTATAGTCAAAAGAGGTTCACTTCAGAATATGGCCGAATTGAATTGGATCAACATTGGGAAAGTTATACTTTATTTTTCAACCGAAGCCCCTGACTACCGAAAAGGAGCGTAGTAGTTTTTATGCGCAAGAAATCCATTTTACCTTTAGAATATGCGGTCCGATCCAGAGAAAAAAAGGTAATCTGGCAACTAGCAAAGGAAGACTATATTTCATTGGTCAGAACTCTTTCTGAGGATATACTTGCTTCCTATGATATCGCACACAAAGAGATAATAAAGAACGATAATCGTAGAAGCTGTATTCGGTATCATTATAGCAAAGAATCTCGATTAGACGACGTGTTCATTAAGTCCTTTAAAATATCGCGTGCGAAAGAGAGAATTCGAGCTGTGCTGGGAAGAACGTACAAGGTGTATGGGGATCGTTTTGGACGGGGAGAGTGCCGTAATCTGATTCTTGCACAGCGTAAGTCTATACCATGCCCAGCTACCTTAGCCTTTGGAGAGATTAAGTGGTTCGGTCTTCCGGTGCGGGAGATCATAATCCTTGAAGGACTATGGGATCACACAACACTGGCTAATGAACTTCGCGGGAATTCGATCACCGAATCAAGAAAAATCGCTGCACTTGAAAGGGCCAAGAAACTCCTTTTAGCGCTTTTTGAGGCATCTGCTTTTCACATTGATCTTCATCCAGCAAATATGATGTTGTCTATGATTGATAGATATGACGACAGACTGGTTGATTTTGAGTATTGCTATTATCTTGAGCAAAAGAGTATTCAGATTCTAGCCTTTAATTTGGGCTATCTATATCGAAATTGGCTTGGATCATTGGTTGATGATGATAGCCTTTTTGATTTTTGGGCATATCATACTATCAAGGAATGTTCAAAATCAGTTGATGAACTTAACCGTGCTTTCCGATTTGCTTGCGATGCCAAACAGTTAATCTGGTCTAGAAAGAAACGCATCAAATTTGGAATGACCGTAGTGGACGATAAGAGCGCAGGCAAATATTTCGTACCATGAAAAGCTTAGCTCTGTCAGATAGACGGTTATTTTGTGACAGATTCTAAGGAAGCCCGCAAGGAGTGCAAAAGCACAGATAGGTAAAGGTCAGGATAGAACATTGAGAATAGCTGTAGTGCGTAGAGAGTGCGGACTGGGGCTTGGAGGTGCGGAAGCTTACTGTGCTAACGTTTGTACCTGGTTGACGGAGATGGGCCATAACGTGACAGTATTGGCGGACAAGTCTCTTTTGCCGGACCTGCCGTTCTCCAGGGCCTCTGTGTGGGGAAGGGGGAGCATTCTTAAGAATTTGAGTTTTTTTTTGAATGCCAGGCAGGTCCTTAAAGCAGGCGATTTTGAAGTGAGCTATGGCCTTTCAAGAGCGGCCCCGGTAGACGTTCTTAGAATATCAGATCCGTTGCATGCCGCATGGCTGGACCTGGGTTATCAGAAAAGTACTAAGTTCAGACGCCTCAGGCCCAGACACAGGCTGCTTCTCTGGATGGAGGCCAAGGCAATCAAAGAAGCCAAGGCCATTGTAACTAATTCACAGTTAGTAAAAGGCCAGGTGCAACATTACTACAGCGAATGTGCTGAGAAAGTTACAGTTATTTACAATGGAGTAAATCTTAAACGGTTTCGCCCAATGACTCAAGAGGATCGGGTTTTAACAAAAAAATCAATGGGCATTTCAGATGATGCAACAGTCTTAGTTTTTGCAGGCTCTGATCTGCGCCGTAAGGGTCTAAACCAACTCTTGTCCGCTCTTGCCCAGTTCAGAGAACAGCCTTTTATATTGTTAGTGGCAGGGTCGATGGGGAACAGGAACCTGAAGAAAAAAATAAAAATGATGGGCCTGGATCAAAAGATCAAGTGGCTTGGATATGTAAAAGATATAGAACGAGTATATGCCATGGCAGACCTCTTTGTACTCCCCACCCAGTATGATCCTTTCGCCAATACTACTCTTGAGGCCATGGCCTGCGGAACCCCTGCTCTTACTACCAGGCAAAACGGGGCAGGGGAAATAGTTGAACAAGTCGCCCACTGGCTTGTGGTGGAAAGGCCATGCCATAGAAGTATAACTGAGGCACTTGAGGCATTTTTCTCTCTTTCATTAAAAGAAAAATGTGTCATTAGAGAGTCTTCATATGAGCATGCCTGCCGGTTCAAATGGGCCAGACATACCAAAGAGTTGCTTCAGTGTTTGGGACCAATATCCCGTGCTATATGACATGCTATGTTGCGTAAGGCTGTAATACTGATCTTTTTTCTGGTGCAGTCAGGAGTTTCCACCTGAAAGTGAGCTTTAAGCATGTAAATAAATTTATCAACTATGTAGGGATCAGGACCATGTTCTATTGCTTGTTTCATGACATCTGGCAGTCTCTCAAGGGATGACGGCAAATAGGCCATGCCGGGCATAGAGTAAAATGTTGGGGCAAGTGTTACTACTGGTTTTCCTTTCCGTAAGGCCTCAAATCCAACCAGCGAATTAAAGGTGACTATCAAGGATGCTTTATCTATAAGGGAATCCAGATTGACATTAGAAAGAAAAGTTACATTATGCTGGTGAGATAGCTTAAATTGCTTTTCTATTACTCCAGGTCTGTTTGGGTGCTCTTTGGATACTATTTTAAATGGTCTTTTCATAAACTTGCTGAAAATTTTTGTAGCGTTATATGTTTTCCTGATCAAGTCTTCCATGTCTGCTATGTTCAATGGATTTCGCACCTGTCTGCATATCTCATTGCCTTGAAGCGGGATAAAAACAAGAGGCATATTGAGTTTTTCTATGTCGTGGGGTTTGAGTTTTCTGAATTTGTATTTTCTATGTCTGTGTATGATTGTCCTGAAGAAGCTGCGAGCAGGCTTGATGTCTGGATGTATTTTTAGAAAAAATGGGTTTTTTGAATACCTTAGACGTGCTTGTAATGTAACAATTTTTGAAGGTGAGATGATATTAGGCATGATGAAAGGTCGCTCAGGCATGTTCGGCACAGGCTGCTGAGGACTGTCTTTAAACCGCTCAAAGCGCTTCTCCCACAACAGATTATTGTCCAATTCGAGGCGCTCGGCAGAAAAATCCATTGTATCTCCTCTAAAAAAGCCCGTTCCTATGAATCTAATACTGACTCCAAGAGCCCTGCATACCTCTTCAAGGCATGCTATATCTAAAAGGGGACGATCATAGGCTATGGCCAAGTCGAAGGCTTTGAGCTGCATAAGAGCCGTTAGTTTTGCCAGATAGTGTGAAGCGGCCTTACGAAAAGCATTTTTTTCACGTTCACTGGTCGAAAGCGCAAATCTATCAACGTTATTACAGATTCTTTTAATTGCCTCTTCATTTTCTTCTAGATGGCGGCATCTCATGTTTGACAGAGGAGAATACAGTGTCTCAATATCATCAATACCTTGTGTTTTAAAGAATATATATATCTCAGGCATGGATGTGATGAATTTGAGATCAAAGTAAACTGAAAGGTATTTTCCAAGGACAAAATCAAACCTTTTCTTGTTACATAAATAGAGAATCTTGCCCATTTGTTTTGTAGCCATTGTCTGATAAAACTCGCATGGAAAATCCGGTTATTAGCGCAGTAATTAACCAGTAGTAGCAAGCGGTTTGATGTCTGAACGCATCATCAAACGTATTTGATATCCAAAACATCACCATGAAGAGCATTGATGTAACCAGGAATATGTGGTATTGTTTATTAAATTCGGTTTTTTTAAGGGCAAGCCAGAGGATTCTGGCTTGACTGAGAATTACTGCCAGCAAAAAAATCGCTCCCTGAATACCTATCTCAAGGGCATAATTAAGCAGGGTATTGTGTCCATGACATAGTCCTGCCTGTTTTTCCACATCCGGCAGTGCATATTTTATGTTTTTACACCCAAATCCTACTCCCTTGAAAGGCTGTTTGAGTACTTGTTTGCTATAGGCCATATATGTATAAATACGTGAAGGTATAGATCCTCTTTCATCCCATGCCTGCTTGATATTTCCATTCATTATAAGGCCCCAGTTTTCTCTGACAAAGTGTTTACCGGCTCCTGTAAAAAAAAGACAGGAAAGAGCAATACATATACAAAGACATATTGCGGTGAAATAGCGATAAGTGCATTTGGTTAGCAAGGGCGCCAGAATAAAGCCTGAAAATACGGCGAGCATTCCACCTCGCTTGGTGGTGGAAATAAGGACGGCCATATTTGCTGCGAACATGACGATGTCAGTTTTTGTAGGTTTAGTTGTAATCAATGTTATAAAAAAAAGACATATAAAAAACAACACATAAATACTAGTATCTAATATACTAACAAAGAAATTGTTTGTATATGAAAATAAAAAAAATATATCTTGATAGGATATGCCATCTAAGGTAGGAAGTTTGCAGAAGACAGGTCTATGAGGCATTAATATCCATTGTAATATGAGAAAGAAATAAACAATAAGAAATAATAAATTTACTCTTTTAATAACTAAAATTGTTTGCCATATAGTCAAATATTTACTGATAAAGACACTAAGAAAAGTAAAGAGTAATATATATATCAAGGAATCTATAAAGTTTTTGATTGAATAAGAAGTAAATGAATAACTCACAGAAATTGCTGAAAAAGTGACTAAGAGAATCAAGGAAATCCAAAGCAGCCAGCTTTCTTTGGGTAAACATGAGTAAGCATTTAAATAATTTTTATTCTTAATAAAACGGTAATTGCATATAATTATCAATATGACGCTTGGAATTTGACGAAATACTGAGCCAATATCCAAGGCGACTACTGACAAAAGGATTCCAATAAAAAAAAAGGCAAGCCTTTCTTGAGGTTCTGCTTTCTTTATGGTATCAAAAATCATATAGCCTTGGTCCTTTTGCTGTTTCCTGATCTATCCTGAGTCTCCTTTTGTAAATCTTCTCTGTCACTTTAGTTTCAAGCAAATGAAGCAGATCCTGTCTTCCTGTCCAGTTAATACATCTTCTTGTATAGTATTCAAAAATTTGTTCTGTCAGCTTATCACGGACTCTCCACCATTCAAGGGAGGCACAGAGATTGATCAGGTCTGATAGCCTTTCTCTATCTGACAACTGTCTTTTTATTTTTGTTTTATCAAGATCAAAAATTTTAAATGTTGCAGGACTTGATGGGTCGAAATAGAAATTTGATATTTTGCAGTCTCCATGAAATACACCCTTTTCATGCATCTGCCACAGGAAATATGCCAGGTCCTTTATCAGCCTGTCCCCTTGTTTGCGCTGCTTGAGTGTCTCCTTTATAAGGTTTATATTTGCATCTCCTGCCTCAATCCATGGCGATAGCATTGCTCCGTAGATACTCTTCCAGGGATTCCCTGTGTGGATTGCAACCAGCGGGAGGGGTGTTGATATATGGCGCAAGAGGAGATTCCAGGAGATATGCCATGCACGAAGCACCCTGGGGGTCTTGAAGAGATAGGATATGGACTTCAAGTTACCAGAGCTTCTATATGCCTTCAGGAAATATTTTGTTGATTTTGCGCTGATCTTGAGACAGAGCGTGTGCCTGGAATTTTTCAGGATGTTCTCCGGGCTCTGGAATTTTTTAGGATGTTTTATAAAGAAGAGCAACACGTTTAATAAGTGTTCAGGGCACTGTTCAGACCTTAATATGACAATTTTATCATGCCTGGTCTTAATGGTTTTTTTGAGTATCTTTCTAGCTCCCTTCTTGTCCCAATGTCGCCTCATCCGCTTAAGTGCTCTTTCTTGAATCCCGTAGCGCTGCTTTCTGCTTTTTAGTTCAGGCCACTTTTGGGATAAAAGGCTTGTGAACTCCAGGATTTCTCGCTTTCTTATCTTATCCCACAGAGGAGGCATGATATAGGAAAGTTGGTCCATCCGCTCCCTAGTATTCAATGGTCTGTCAAACAATCTGGCCCTGTGCAGGTCTAAGAGTACAAATCGTTCTCTGCTTCTGTCAAAGAAGACGTTGTTTAAGTGGAAGTCAGGCTGGAAAACTCCGGCATCTGAAAGTCCGGTTATCAACTGATAAAAAGCGTAAATAATCTCACGTTTTTCCTTGAGTTGCAGATTAGGCCAAGTTGATGCCAAAAAAGACTCAAGGTCCTGGCCAATTACTTTTTGGGTCACAAAATAGCTTAGCCCTTTTGACAAACCGTGAGCCAGCGGAGGGGCAGTTAGCCCGTGCTGATGTAATGCCTTGGCAAGTGTCCATTCCTTTTTTCCAGGATCACGAAGTCTCAAAAAAGACGGCTTCAGCAGAAAAACCTTTATGAAAAGATCTCCATTGCAATAAACCCTCCTTCTCGCCGCTTCCTTGACAAGCAATGTTTCGTTTGAACTCAACAGCTTTTCAAGATCAAAGTCAGCGTTAAAGGCATCCCGGCCTTTAGCATTAGGATGCATTGGCAGCGGACAAGGCCCGGGCTTTTTGTGATGGCAAAGGTTCTGGATATGCATAGAGAATTTTGGCCATTTTGTTCTTAGTTTTTATCTCTAAAGAAAAACTCTTTGGCTTAAACTGGTTTTTACTGCCTGATATACCTCTTCAACACTGATTAGGGACATGCAGTTCGGATCATTACAATATTTTTGCAGACAAGGCGAGCATGGTTTTGGCTTCCTTATGACTTTGTGGATTTCAAGGTCCTGGTATGGCCCTGTATGACGTACAGGAGTGGGTACAAAAAGAGATATTGTAGGGATCTTTAGTGCCACTGCAATATGAAAAGGGCCTGTATCGTTAGTTATAAAGAGATCCAGCCCCCTAAGTGCAGCAGGTAGCTTTTTTAAGGGCAGGCGCCCTGCAAGGTTGATTATTCTGGGTTTTTGACCGGAGTCAGTGGCTATCCCTTTGGCTATCTTCTTGCCAATCTTTTCATCTCCAGGTCCCCCGAACAGAATGATATTGACATCTTCCAAATCAGCCAGGAGTCTCTTTCCAAGTTCTGAGAAGTGTCTCTGTGGCCAAGCCTTGAATGGTCTTGAGGCAGATATCTGGAATCCTATCCTTTTGTTTTTTGCATAGTTGCATCCCAGGCCGTTAAGCAGATCATCCCAGAATGTTTCGGCCTCTTCAACCGCTACAGGCAATACCATCTGCTTGTCCTGGGGGGAATCAAGTTTTACCTTGAAAAGTGTGCGCAACACGTCGAATTTTTGCTCTATTACATGTGCTTCATCTCTGTATGGGATCCTTACATTAAGAAACGGGGCCACAGTTTCATCCTTGCGACCAATACGGGCAATAAAAGGAATCCGGGCCATGTAGGCGGCCTGAACAGGGCAGGGATCACTGTCATGAAATACCAGACACAGGTTGTAGTTTCCTGACTTGATTCTTTTAAAGAGGGAAAATAACCTTTTGTATTTCCTGTAATAAGGAACTATTGCCCTGATATCAGGATTATTTTCAAAAAGTACGGAGAACTTTTCCCTGACCATGTAATCTATGGATGCATTTGGTAGAATGCAGCGTGTGGCCCTCACTGCCGATGTGGAGAGCAGGGCGTCTCCTATAGCAGTTGAGGAAATTGCCAATACATTTCTGATTTCGTTAGGGTCAAGTTTATTGACCGATTTTCTGCTTTCTTTTCTCTTCCCCCTTGTGCTCAGAAAAACCTTCCATGCTATCTTGTTTAAGAGTTTCATGACAGCACCGCCTTGAACTGAGTCATCCACTTGGATACAGCCTGTTTTTCAAAAAGTCTGTAAAAGTCATCCGGGGCATCCATAATCACTTTTTGCACCACGTTTTTCACCAATTACAAAATATTATTATATTGCGCGTGTTTCTACAATTTATTTAAATAGTTTCTATCACATCGATGTTCATACGATTTTCTTTACAGTGCAACTTGATCATTGACCCAACGGCTTGTAGGCTTTCGATACTGCTACGGACGAGTCTAAAGCA
>JAJSZR010000010.1 GCA_030262715.1 Deltaproteobacteria bacterium | reverse complement strand
AAATTGATTAATGATTCCGCTGAAAAAGCCTTTATGACAAAGAAAAGCAGGTCCAAAAAGACCCCGGATAAAATTTCTACCCTGGTGCCCAAGAATGAGTCTGAGGGCCTTGTTTCCCTGGTAACCCTTGAACCTCTTCAACGATATCTTGCGGAGATCAGTCGGTATCCTTTGTTGAGCAGAGAAGAAGAGGAGGCTCTCACCAAGGCCTACTATGAGACGCGAGATCCGAAACTGGCCTCCAGGATCGTTACTGCAAACTTGAGGCTGGTGGTAAAAATAGCCTTGGATTTTCAGAAATTCTGGATGCAGAATTTTTCAGATCTCGTCCAGGAGGGAAACATCGGCCTGATGCGGGCAGTTAAAAAGTTTGACCCGTATAAGGGTGTAAAATTTTCTTATTATTCTTCTTTCTGGATAAAGGCATATATACTCAAGTTCGTCATGGATAATTGGCGTTTAGTAAAAATCGGAACCACCCAGGTCCAGCGCAAACTTTTTTATAACCTTCGTAAAGAGAAAAGCCGGCTTTATGCTTTAGGTTTTGAACCGGTGCCAAAGCTCATTTCTGACCGCCTTAACGTCCCTGAGAAGGATGTAATTAACATGGAGCAGCGTATGGGGTCTTGGGAGCTTTCAATGGATGCTCCGGTTAAGGAGGGTTCAGAAGATAAATGCCTGGATTTTTTTGCCACTGACGAGACGGCAGTTGAAGCCAAGGTTGCCAGGGAAGAGATACGGGCCAGCCTCAAGGACCATCTTGCAGCCTTTAAGGAGCAGCTCCAGGGAAAGGAGCAGATCATATTTGAAGAACGGCTTTTAACTGAGGATCCCAAGACTCTTCAGGAACTCGGAAATATCTTCGGGGTTTCAAGAGAAAGAGTGAGACAAATAGAGGCCAGGCTAAAAAAGAAGTTGCGGACATTTCTTCTAAAGAGAATTCCAGATTTAGGTTCTTATCCAGAGGGTATCGAAGACATATGATTGCAAGCCCTTTTCGTTTTTGTATCAAATTTTTTTTCATTTTGGTCATTGTTCTGATGGTGTCCGGCTTCACTGCCATGGCCCAGGCGGATCCTTCCCGTGGCTTGGCCTATGCTTATTATCTCCAGGCAATTATGGAGAAGTCCTCGGGCAGGCTTTCAGATGCTTCGAGTTGCCTGAAAAGTGCCCTGGCCCATGATCCGGAATCCATAGCCATATTGGAGGAATTGGCCAAAGTAGCAGCCAGCATGGGTAATCTGCAGGAGGCTGAGCAATGGGCTGAACAGGCCATGGCCCTTGAAATTGATAATCTGGATATGAAGATGGTTCTTGCCCGAATTTATGCCAGCGAACATCGCGTGGCCGAAGCCTTAGAACTCCTGAAGGAAGTACTAAGTGAGGAGCCCGATAACCAGGAGGCACTGTTTTTGACCGGTACTATTTACGCTAAGGCTAAGGAGTATCCAAGGGCGATTGAGGCCATGGAAAGAGCAGCCAGGCAGGAGGGAAGGCAATCTTTCATGGCACATTACTATCTGGGAAAAATATATCGAGATGCCGGTGATCTTTCAAAGGCCGAAGAGCATCTCAACGAGGCATTAAGGCTGAATCCACACCTTATAATGGTATATATGGATCTGGCTGATGTCTACAAAAGGCAAGGAAAGATAGATAAAGCCATTGATTCCTGCAGGGCACTGTTAGCTCAACAGCCTAATAACCTTGAGGCGCGAGAGCGGCTCCTGATGCTATTAATTGAAGAAGAACGGGTAGACGAGGTAATTTCAGAATTTTGCCGGCTCAAGCAGTCAGCACAAAACTACCCTGCAGTTGGATTTAATGTTGCTATACTGTGTCTTCAACATAAGAAGTATGATGATGCATTGTCTATCCTTAAAGAAATGGCTCAAGCTTACCCTGATCAGGGCCAAATTTTTTACTATATGGCAATTGCTTATGAGCAGAAAGGTGATCCTGATGCGGCCATAGAGATGCTCGAATCCATCCACATTGATGATGAACTTGCCGTGGAAGCGAGGGTTCGTTTGGCATACTTACTTAAAGAAAAGGGACAACTCGATCAGGGCTTGAACCTTATTGAAGAAAGCCTAAAAGACCGCCCTAATACGAAACAATGGGTGCTCTCCCTTGCAGATCTCTATGATGCTGCAAACAGGCCGCATGATTCCGAGGAGATTCTTCGTAAGGCCCTGGATACAACCCCAGACGATAAGGAGTTATTGCTGCATCTTGCAATGGTCTTAGACAAGCTGGGGCAGAGAGATCAGGCCATAGAGTGTGCCAAAAAGGCCGTTGCAGAAGACGGAGACTATGTTGAAGCCCTTAACTTCCTGGGATATACCTATGCTGAAGAGGGAATTAACCTTGATGAGGCCGAACTTTTGATAAAAAAGGCGCTTTCTATACAGCCGGATGATGGTTATATAGCAGATAGTCTGGGGTGGGTATACTTCAAGAAGGGCAAAAATGATCAGGCCGTTTCCTGCCTCGAAAAGGCACATGAGTTAGTTCCTGACGATCCGGTTATAGCAGAGCACCTTGGAGATGCATATATGGCCAAGGGGATTTTCAATAAGGCATTACAGGCCTATCAGGAGGCCCTTAAACTGATGAAGGAATCAAAGGACAAACCAAGGTTGAGAAAGAAAATACAGGATGCTCAAAAGGCCCTCTGATATGGTGGACGGTTAAGACCCTTTGGCAATAGGGGAAAAGTATCCCCTTGACTTAGGTGCTATGGATGTTAAAATATTTATTATGAAAAATTGTTTAAATATTTATGTGAATTATTTGCGTCGGCTAAGTGCGGTTCTATATATCGCCAGCCTTTTTTTTCTTTTTACGGCATGTCAGGATGCGCAAGTCAAAGGGAAATATGATAATCCATACGCTCCTGATGAAGTTAAAACAATGTTGTCCTACCATGGAGCCCTTGTCGCCAAGTTTGACGGTAATCAGTGGTATTTCCTTTCCGGTGACCGCTGGATCAAGTTGGAAAATGCCGGGGCCTATAAATATGCTTTGCTTTCCTCCAGGCACAGAGCCCCAAAATTTTAGAGCTACTACCCCCTATTTTTTTGTCTCCTGAGCCTCTTGCAAAACTCCATCTTTGGTTGGAACTGGCGTTCCGAGAACAATGTCCTGATGGCCCTAAGGAAATTTCAACATGAATAATGAAATGATGAAGGAATTGGGGGCAGAAGAAGTCCTTTGGGACCTTGGGGATTTGTACCAAGGCATTGATGATTCCGGGATTCATGATGACATGGAGAAATGTGAGAAGTCGGCCCTTGAGATTGCAGATAAATATACAGGCAAGATTGCAGAACTCACAGCTTCAGAACTCTTTGCTGCTGTCAGTGAATATGAAGGTTTGACCATTATTGCGGGAAGACTCAGTGCATTTGCCCATCTACATTTTTCAACCCATGTTAATGATCCGGAGGCCGGTGCTTTTTTGCAGAAAATCAAGGAATTCTCCAGCATGGTGAATAAGGACGTGGTGTTTTTCGATATTGAGTGGGCAAATGTTCCTGATGAGAAGGCGGATGACCTGCTCTCCAATCCCATACTGGAGCATTACAGGCACTATTTGCAGGCAGCCAGGCGATACAAACCTCATCTTCTCTCTCAAGTGGAAGAGCAACTCATAATTGAGATCAGTCCGGTAGGTCGTTCAAGCTGGATTAAGTTGTTTGAAAAGGTCTTGGCGGCCCAGCGTTTTGGTAAAGAAGCCCGCACCCAGGAAGAGGTCTTGACCGATCTTTACTCCCCAGACCGTAAGGTAAGGAAAAGCGCAGCAAAGGACCTTACGGACGGTTTACGCAGTCAGTCAGTTGTACTTACCCACACCTTTAATACCGTCCTTGGCGATAAGATGATCAATGACAGGCTTCGGGACTATCGTAACTGGGTCAGGTCCATGAACCTTGCGAATGAACTCGATGATGACACTGTTGATTCCCTGATTGCGTCCGCAACAGATCGTTACGACATAGTCCAGCGCTATTACGGCTTAAAGCAGCGTTTACTCGAGTTGGAAGAACTTTTTGACTACGACAGGTATGCCCCATTGCCTTATCTGCCTCAGCGGGTTGTGGATTGGGAGAAAGGTAAAGAGATAGTGCTCGATGCCTTTGAAAAATTTTCTCCAAAGATGGCCTCAGTTGCCAATCTGTTTTTTGACAGACAATGGATACATGCTCCGGTAATACCAGGGAAGACCGGGGGTGCTTTTGCACACCCTGTGGTTCCCCAGGTCCATCCTTATGTACTCGTGAATTTCACTGGGAATTTCAGGGATGTTGAGACAGTGGCACATGAGCTTGGCCATGGTATTCACCAGATCCTGGCGGGTAAGCAGGGCTATTTAAACAGTCATACCCCGTTGGTTTTAGCTGAGACTGCCTCGGTTTTTTGTGAAATGCTGGTATTCAAGGATTTGATGAGGAATTTGGAAAGGCCGGAAGAAAAATTGTGGCTCGCTGCCACTAAGATTGAGTCCATTTTTGCCACTGTGTTCCGTCAGATTGCCATGAACCGGTTCGAAAATAAAGTTCACAATATGCGGCGTTCAAAGGGAGAGCTTTCTTCGAATGAATTTTCAAATATTTGGGTTAAGACCCAGGAGGAAATGTTCAGCAACAGTGTAACCCTGACCGATGACTATGGTATTTGGTGGTCTTACATAGGTCACTTTATCCATACACCAGGCTATGTATATGCCTATGCCTTTGGCGAACTCCTGGTCTTATCTCTTTACTCCATGTATGAAAAAGGAAAGTTGGATTTTGTCCCGCTCTATTTGGAGCTATTGGCTGCCGGGGGAAGTGATACACCCTATGTGTTGCTTGAATCCTTTGGCATAGACCTCCATGATCCCAATTTCTGGTACCAGGGTCTTAATGTAATTGATGATATGGTGAAGGAAATAGAGGAATTGGCTGTGAAGATAGGTGTCGAATAGGCTCTACTCTGATCCAAACAGCAGTAGGACATCCAGAGAGGTTGTCAAAAGCTTCTTATGCGTCCACAGTCAGGGCAGATCCATATTATACCATTGCTCATGCCCCACATATTTTCTTTGAGACAGTCGTCACAGATCTGGAAGCCACATGGACAATTCCAGCAGAAAGGCAGTTCTCTGCCGCAGACGTGGCAGCAATAATGCTTACGCCTGCCCCAACGAGAGCTTTTGGGGCGAGCTCCGGATTTTTCTTCTCTTTTGGTGTCAGACATTGATACTATGAAATTACTACCTTATCGGGTTGCTCTGTAACTTCTCAGTAAGTTGGAGTAGATTACACTTTGCAACTATTCACTGGATTCCTGCTTTCGCAGGAATGACGAACACTTACATCCAAACGTCATTCCGGCGAAGGCCGGAATCCAGACATCTTACCCTGAGTTATTGAGAAATTACGTTGTTCTTGTTTACTGCAAGGAGATTAATGAAAGACTATCATAATATTTTAAATATACACCTTTTTTATGGTATAAAAGATATGATGAGTGATTTATCCAAATTGATTGCCGGAGAAATTGAAGTTATTTGAAGATTTTTGGAAAAACAGGTAAAATAAAATTGCATAAAACATAACCAAGTACAGGAGGATGTAAAATGCGCTTTCACAGAAAATTATCCGTTGTCTTTATTACTGCTTTAATCTTTTATCTGCCAATTTTTCTGCTGACTTCGTGCGCCCAGACGAGTTCGACACCAGAGGAATCCTCGCCTGGATTCTCTCAAACCGCTCCGAGTTCCGCAGCCGCCAGCGTTACATATGAGTTTCCAGATCTTCCTATACCTATAGAACTTGAAAGGGTTGAAGACAAGACGATAATGATTAAGACCTCGGGCTTCCAGGGAGGAATATTGGTATTCAAGGGCAGGGTAACAAT
The DNA here is from genome assembly GCA_030262715.1 of Deltaproteobacteria bacterium. Lineage (GTDB taxonomy): Bacteria > Desulfobacterota > Dissulfuribacteria > Dissulfuribacterales > UBA3076 > UBA3076. The sequence goes on along the minus strand of JAJSZR010000010.1, from coordinate 27,218 downwards.
AGTTTCGCTGGTGGAATTTTTCACAAAATCCATGCCTAAGCATGGCTGGGTATTGGATGGTACATTGAACGCAAAGCGGAGCTTTCTCGCATTCTCCAAAAGAAGTAACTCTCATTGTTTTATACAGATACGTGAAGGACAAATGGGCTTTAAGACCGAGGTCCAGATCTGGGTGAACGAACCACTTGCCCAATGATAATGTGAAACCGATTCCTGGCTCAGAGATTCTATCTGAAGAGGTCCGTCCCTATACGCCATTAGATGGAAAGACCGTCCTTCTTGGAATAACCGGGGGGATTGCCGCGTATAAGGTCGCTGATTATTCAAAGAAAATCAGGGCATTAGGGGCACGAGTAATACCAGTGATGACCAAGCATGCAACCGAGTTTGTATCGCCTACTACTTTCGCGGCTCTTACAGGCGAAAAAGTATACACGGATCTCTTTTGCATGGAGGGTTCTGAGATCATCCCTCACATAGAGCTTGCCAGGTCTGCCACCCTTTTTTTGGTGCTGCCTGCCACTGCAAATATAATTGGCAAAGCAGCAAATGGTCTGGCAGATGATTTTCTCTCCACATTACTTCTGGCGTTTTCCGGCACGGCGCTTTTTTTTCCTTCAATGAATCCGGCCATGTATACGCATCCGGCAACTCAGGCAAACATAGAACGTCTTAAGACACTAGGCTACAAAGTAATAGAGCCGGAGATAGGGGAAACGGCCTGTGGCGACCGGGGCCAGGGCAGACTGGCAGAGTGGTCTGTAGTGAGGGAGGCCATACTTAAGGCAATAAGTCCACAGACTCTGAGAGGAATGAATGTACTGGTATCGGCCGGGCCGACCAGGGAATATCTGGACCCTGTCCGATATGTCTCTAATCGTTCTTCAGGAGTCATGGGTTATGCTATGGCCATGGTTGCCTTCAGGCGCGGTGCGAGAGTGACCCTTGTAAGTGGTCCTGTCTCCATTCCACCTCCTCCGGGAATAGAGATCTATCCTGTGGAGACTGCAGGCGAGATGGAGGATATAATAGTCAAGCTTTCGCAAGATGCTCACGCAATAATCATGACTGCTGCGGTGGCGGACTACACCCCTGCTGTTAAAGCCGATCAGAAGATCAAGAAAGATACCCCTGAACTGCGTTTAGATCTTGTCCGGACAAATGACATCTTGTCGCAGTTGGTAAAGAGTCGTAAGGGCAGGCAAATAATCGTCGGCTTTTGTGCAGAGACCCAAGACCTTAAGGCGCAGGCCCTAAAAAAAATAAGGCTTAAAGGATCGGATCTACTGATTGCCAATGATGTATCCCAGCCTGATGCCGGCTTTGATGTACCAAGTAATAGGGTCTTAATTGTCTCGGCAAATGGGGATGTTGAGGTCCTGCCCCTCTTGCACAAGGAAGAGGTCGGAGAAAAGGTTTGGGATCGAATTCAGGATTTGCTTACTGATTGACACTGTAGTTCGGTTTTGGTAAGCGTTCACAGGGCACCGCATCTGCTTTGTTGTCGGGCACTTGAAGTACAGGGAGTACGTCTGCGTACCCGTATGCCTCGCATCTGCAGCACCCTGTAAACGCTTACAGTTCGGTGGGTTGCGGTAAAACGGGCGTTGTAATTCCGTGAATGGTTACTGGTTTTGTTATCAGGAGAAGGCCCTGCCGGAGTGGTGGAATTGGTAGACGCGCTGGACTCAAAATCCCGTGGGCTTTTGCCCGTGCGAGTTCGACTCTCGCCTCCGGCACCAGAATTTTTAAAAAAATCGTAACTTCTCAATAAGTCCGGGCAAATCATATTTTGCGACTATCCACTGGATTCCGGCTTTCGCCGGAATGACAGGCGCTTATACCCAATCGTCATTCCTGCGAAAGCAGGAATCCAGACATCTTACCCTGAGTTATTGAGAAGTTACAAAAAATCGTCAGACTGGATCCATCTGCAGCCAAATCGCTTCAAGCAGAGACTGAACACCCTCTCCTGTTCGGGCAGAGATAATCAAAGGTTTGTCAATAAATCCAGGAAGTCGTCGGCAGATATCCTGTATTTGCCTCTGCCTTTTGGGCTGAGAGATCTTATCTGCTTTATTCAGGACTAACCAGACATACCTTCCCAGGGCATGCAGATAGTCCAAGAGGTCCATGTCCAACTGGTCCGGGACCCGCCTTATGTCAAAGATGCACACCACTCCCTTGAGAGGTTTTCTGGTCTCGATATAGCCCTCTACCAGCCTGTGCCATTTACTCTGAACGTGTTTCGGGGCCTTTGCATACCCGTAGCCTGGCAGGTCGACAAAGTGAACGGAATCATTGACCAGGAAGAAGTTAAGGGATCGAGTGAAACCCGGCCTTGAGCTGACCTTTACGAGGTTGTGCCTCCCAAGGAGACGATTCAAAAGACAGGATTTGCCCACATTGGACCTGCCGGCAAAGGCCACTTCCGGCAAGCTGGGTGATGGAAGCTGAGAGAGCTTGAAGACGCTGGTAACAAAAGCGGCCTTGGTGATTCTGACTGTCACCGGATCTAGAGGACCTTGTTGAGGGAATGTTCTATGATCCCCTGGGCACCTGCGGCCATCAGCCGTGGAATAAGCCCCCTCACTTCAGCTTCGTTTATTACCGTCTCCACAGAGCACCACTCCTGTTTATACAGCGTAGAAACCGTAGGGGCATTAAGGCTGGGCAGTATATCTACCACTGGCTGCAGCTTTTCCTTGGGAACATTCATCTTTAGCACCACAAGACGATCTGCACGCAATGCGCTCTGCAGGAGCATGGATATCTGTTCAATCTTCTCCCTTTTCCAGGGATCTTCCCAGGCATGTTTGTTGGCTATCAACTGGGGATTTGACTGCATCAGCTCTTCTATAATCACCAGGCCGTGGGCCTTGATGGTGCTCCCGGTCTCTGTTACCTCAACAATGGCGTCCGCAAGCCCGGAGGCAACCTTGCCCTCGGTGGCTCCCCATGAGAACTCAACACTTACGTCTACTCCCCGTTCTGAAAAATAACGCTTCGAGAAGTTGACAAGCTCTGTGGCTATCTTCTTGCCCTCAAGGTCCTTAATAGAACGATAAGGAGAGTCGGCCGGTACGGCCAGGACCCATCGGGCAGGACGTTTGCTTACCTTGGAGTATATCAGGTCTGCTATAACTATTATATCTGAGTCATTCTCCAGGATCCAATCACGGCCTGTAATACCGACGTCTAGGATTTCTTGCTCAACATAACGGGACATCTCCTGAGCCCTGCAGATGCTGCAGGCGATACTGGGATCATCTATACTGGGGAAATAGCTCCTGTGATGGACATCTATACGCCACCCTGACTTTGCAAAGAGCTCAATTGTTGCCTTTTCTAGACTTCCCTTCGGGATACCTAGCTTAAGTTGGTTCACTTTTTGTAAATCTCCTTGGGATCAAAAACAGGCTCTGCAATCCGGACCAGGGATTCCCCCTGGACCTTTCGATAAAAGCAACTCCTGTAGCCTTTATGGCAGGCCGCACCGCCCAATTGTTCCACCTTTACCAGTATTGTATCCAGATCGCAGTCCGTATAGGCAGCCTTCAGTAACTGAACATGGCCGGAGGACTCACCCTTGAGCCACAATTTGTCCCTTGTACGGCTCCAGTAATGGACCTTGCCTGTCTCCAGAGTCTTTTCCCATGCCAGTCTGTTCATATAGGCCAGCATGAGCACTTCACCTGTCTCATAGTCCTGGGCTATCACCGGCAGCAGGCCATTTCCCTTATCAAAGCAGAGATCTTTTGCATTTGCCATGAAGCGGATTTTTAATGGTCAAGGATAGTTATGTCAAGGTGAGATGATATGCTTGCTCTGGAAAAACCCAAATGATTCGTGTAAAAGATTTGTAACTCAATTACAGATTGGAGAAAAATATTATCAATCAGGAATCTAAGCCTGATGCCAAAGGCCCTGTGATATCCTTTCATCCTATGATTAAAGGCGACCTCTTTTACTGGGAAAGAGGCATCTGGGATGAGGATATGATTCGTAACCTCACGAAAGCCAGGGCAGTGATATTACCACAGACAGTGTCCGGAGAACTCTATACCCTGTGCTGTACCCTGTGTCCTAATGTCTTTCCGAATTACAGTCTTCGCTTTAAGTGGGAGGGAAAGGTGGGAGATACCCTGCTCTTCTGGAGTTACAGGATTCCTCACCCGAAGACGTGGATCTTTCCACGAGTTGAAACCATGTTAGGCGATCACCCTGAAATGGGCCACCGTCCCCGGCTCCCGGATTATCCATTTGTGATAAAGGGGACCAGTGGAGGAGAGGGGGCCCAGATCTGGCTGATAGAGGATGCCCAGGACCTGGAGCAGGCAACAGAAGTACTCAAGCATTTTGAGATACAGGGCACCTTTGGCTTTGTATTGCAGGAATTTATCCCTGGTCTCCAAAGGGATCTCAGGATTGTGATCATAGGAAATCACATCCAGAGCTACTGGCGATACAACACATCGGGCTTTTTCCACAATATTGCAAAGGGTGGACAAATTGATGCCCGGTCCGATCCGGAGTTGCAGGCCATAGGAAGAGATGCAGTAAAAGAGTTGTGCACACATACTGGAATCAATATGGCAGGTTTTGATCTTGTTTTTTTGAAGGAATCTAATGTTCCTCTATTCATTGAAATCAATTATACCTTCGGTCGAACCGGCTTAGGAGGTTCTGATGCCTTTTATGAGCTCTTTGAGAACGAGGTTAATCAGTGGCTGGAGACCTGTGGGTAACGGAGGGGAGACAGGAGTTTTATATGACATCCCAAGTACGTGTAATTGTTACAGCCGGATACGGAACCAACTGTGAGATGGAGATGGCCAATGCGTGCAGGCTGGCCGGTGCAGACCAGGTTGACATAGTACACCTCAGTGATCTCCTGGATGGGAGCGTCCGCCTGGATGACTATCATTTCCTTAATCTGCCGGGTGGATTTTTAGATGGCGATAATCTGGGGGCGGCGCAGGCCGGGGCTTACAGGCTCCGAAATGCCAGGGTCAGGGGGAGTGGAGAACGTCTGCTGGATCAGCTCCTGAAATTTGTGGAAAATGGAGGTCTGGTACTGGGAGTGTGTAATGGTTTTCAATTGATGGCAAAGACCGGTCTCCTGCCAGGTTTCGATGGCGATTATGAGCGACGCTACGTAAGTCTCACCCATAACGATTCCGGCAGGTTCGAAGACCGGTGGGTCACTTGCAAGGTATCTCCAGATTCTTCTTGCATATTCACCCGTGGAATAGACCGTATTGAGTTGCCTGTAAGACACGGAGAAGGAAAGTTCGTAACAATTGATATATCTGCAAGGGACCGGCTGGTAGCAGAAGGCCTTATTGCACTTCAATATGCATCGCCTGTAACAGGGGAACTCACACAAGACTATCCCCACAATCCAAATGGCTCGGAGCTCGCCATAGCTGGAATTTGTGATACTACAGGCAGGCTCATGGGCCTGATGCCCCATCCTGAGGCCTTTCATCACAGGACCAACCATCCACGATGGACCAGGGAAGAATTGCCAGAGGAAGGGGCAGGACTGGCCTTTTTCCGGAATGCCGTGGACTATGTGCGGGAGAAGCTCGGCTGAAGGACCTCTTTGATTATTTTCTGTATGGCGAAAGACTATGCCTGAATCTCTGGCCCAGACCTTGGTACGCCTGCTTAAATATTTAAGGCGTTTTCTACTGGAAACCGCAATTTGCTTTACAGGGCTCACTGCCATTATTTACTGGCTTTCTCCTCACTTCCTTGCCTTTCTTCAGTCCCATTTCCAGCAGCGACTGGCCTTTTTTGGGGTGCTGGAGCCGATGCTGGCCCTGCTCAAGCTCTCAAGCGTTGGGGCATTAATTCTTCTGGCACCATGGATATTCTGGCGTATGTCGCAGGGGCTGGTAGATGTACTTGGTTTTTCCAGAAAATCTTCCCTGGTGTTTATACTGTCCGCGCTTCTACTCTTTTATTCAGGAGTCCTTTTCTGTTTTTTCGTAACCCTTCCGTTTGGGATAAACTTCCTTCTGGGTTACCAGTCACAACACCTGAGGCCTGTAATAGCTGTAGGTAAATTTGTGAATTTTGTTGGACTCTTTCTCCTTAGCTTCGGCCTGATTTTCGAAATTCCATTGCTCATGACATTGCTTTGTAGCCTGAAAATCTGTAGCCCCAAGACCTTTGGGAGATATAGACGTTATGCTATTCTATTAATTGCCATAATGGCTGCCATTCTCACTCCCACACCGGACATCTTCAATATGGCCATGATGGGGGTGCCCCTGTATGTCCTTTACGAGGCAGGAATAATTATAGCCAGTATAGTAAATCCTCCTTCTACTTATCTTGACAAGGCTTAGCCATTCTATATAGTACAAAATTTGTGCAGAAAGCTTTAATAATCTGAAATTAATCAGGCCATTGGCCTTAGAGTTTAATGACCAAAAAAATAAAAGGATTTAGAAGCACTGTCCTTGTAGAGGACATTCCGGAAGATGGTCTGCATCTGGTCTTCGAAGACATGCTGGGACTCTTGTCTGATACAGAGGAGTGCAGAATACAGGGCCCTGCAAAAGGGAAAATCTTTCTCTACCGTGTTGATAGGAATATACATCTAAACGGTAAGGTTGCGGCCTTGATTGTTCTCAAGTGCGACCGTTGTCTGGAGGAGTACAATCAGGAGATAGATACATCTTTTTTTTATGAACTTGTGCCTAGCCAATCGATAGACAAAGAAAAAGAAACAGCCCTTGGCAGTAAAGACATGGAAGTATCCTTTTATGATGGGGCTGAAATCCGAATAGGGGATATATTCAGAGAACAGATTCTGCTTCAGATTCCTATGCGACATGTCTGCAGTGAGGACTGTAAAGGCATCTGTCCCGGGTGCGGTGCGGACCTTAATAGAGAGGAATGCCGTTGCCAAAAAGAAACCTTGGAGAACCCATTTAGTGTGTTAAAAAAGCTGCATGAAGCAGCCAAATGAATATCCAGCATCCTTCATTAAATCTTAGAAGTAGTTTACACTTTGTTGATATTGTATTTTGGCAGTAAAATTTGAAATTGGGAAAAACAAAAAGATGCAGATGCGTTACCTAATTTCGAATTTCCAGTTTCAGCATCTGTCTTTGGAGGTATTAAGAAATGGCAGTTCCGCAGAGAAAGACTTCACGTTCACGCAAGGGTAAGCGTCGCTCGCATAATGCGCTTCGAATACCGAATCTTTCAATATGCCCTCAGTGTACAGAACCCAAGTTCCCTCACAGGATCTGTCCCCAATGTGGTACCTATAAGGGAAAAGTATTCACTGAAGAAAAAGATTTAGACTAGAAAATGTCTGTAGCAGTAGATGCCATGGGGGGTGATCGAGGCCCTGATGTCTTGGTAAAGGGAGCGGTCGATGCAGCCAGAGATCACGGCTTTGGGATTACCCTGGTTGGGATAGAAGATGTACTGAGGGATACACTTCAACGGCAGGGCGGGGATGATTTGCCCATCAGCATCTATCCGGCCTCTCAAGTAGTTGATATGGAAGAATCCCCGGCTGATTCTCTGAGACATAAAAAGGATTCTTCAATTCGAGTTGCTTTTGAACTTGTGCGTCAAGGAAAGGCCAAGGCCTTAGTCAGTGCAGGTAACTCAGGAGCCACGCTGGCAACAGCCATGGTTGCCCTGGGCAGAATCAATGGCGTTCGGCCGGCCATCGCTACGCTTATGCCGACTCTGAAAAAGCCCGTGACCATGATAGACGTGGGGGCAAACGTAGACTGCAAGCCCGTTCATCTGCTGCAGTTTGGAATAATGGGCTCAGTATTTTCAAGGGAGCTTTTGGATAATTCCCGGCCCAGAGTGGGACTACTAAGTATCGGGGAGGAAGGCACCAAGGGCAACCAGCTCGTAAAAAGGGCTTATGATCTCCTTGCGGACAGTGACCTGGACTTTATTGGCAATGTAGAAGGCGGTGAAGTCTTCAAAGGCGACGTAGACGTAATAGTGTGCGATGGATTTGTGGGTAACATATGTCTTAAACTGAGTGAAGGTCTCGCAAAGGCCGTACTCACCATGCTGAGTTCAGAGATCGGAGAAGGTCTCATGGCTGAAATGGGATATCCCTTGAGATCCGCCTTTAAGAGGTTCTACAAGATAATAGATTATGCTGAGTACGGTGGCGCTCCTCTATTAGGTATCAACGGGATAGCAATCATATGTCACGGACTCTCCGGTTCCAAAGCAGTTAAAAATGCAATACAGCTAGCACACGAACTTGCTAAGATAAAGTTGGCTGATAAGCTTGACAATTTTCTTTCAATAAGACAGAAGCTGTTCAAGGCAGTCCGGTGATATCAAAGTCTTTCCCATCGTTTAAAGTCTAATAATTATGCCTATTCGTAGTATAATTATAGGGACAGGGTCTTATGTACCCCAAAGAGTGGTAACCAACAAAGACCTGGAAAGCCGGGTGGATACTACCGACGAGTGGATACGTACCAGGACCGGGATCATTCAACGCCATATCTCTAATGACCAGGAGACCAACTCTTATCTTGCTATACAGTCAGCAAGAAAGGCCCTTGATATGGCAGGGGTGCGACCACAGGATCTGGATCTTATCGTAGTTGGTACTATGACTCCGGACATGCTCATGCCCTCTGTTGCCTGTCTGGTGCAGAATGAGCTGGGAGCAAAAAAAGCCGGGGCCTTTGACCTGTATGCCGCTTGTACTAGTTTTATCTATGGCCTCTCCGTAGCAGATAAATTTATCCAGAACAACTCAAGCATGAAGATCCTTGTGATTGGGAGCGAAGTGCTCTCCCGTGTTACAAATTGGGAAGACCGGAATACGTGCGTGCTCTTCGGTGATGGGGCAGGGGCAGCCGTAATTACCGGTACCAGAGAGGACCGGGGCATTCTCTCCACTCACCTTTATGCAGATGGTTCATTGGGAGAGCTTCTTATATTAAAAGGCCTTGGGACAGCCTTCCCGGTAAGTCACGAAAACCTTGAAAAGGGGTGGCAGTATATTCATATGCAGGGTAGAGAGGTATTCAAGCACGCGGTAAAAGCAATGGAGTCTGTGGCCTGGGAGGCCCTGGAGGCTAATGGATGGACCGGAGATGATGTGGACCTTCTGTTTTCTCATCAGGCCAACATAAGAATCATTGATTTTCTGGGAGAGAGGTTGGGAATTCCTAAGGAGAAAATCTTTATCAATATTCACAAGTATGGTAATACCTCGGCGGCGAGCATACCCATTGCTTTGGATGAAGCTAATCGCAGAGGGATGCTAGTCCCTGGTTCCCATATATTGATGGTTGCTTTCGGAGGGGGTTTTACCTGGGGATCTGTGGCCATGTGCTGGTGATATGGGTATTGAGTGGAGAGAAAGGATTTTTATATGACACAAGTCAATTATTTCTTGACCGAAGAGCAACAGATGATCGTGGATCTGGCATGGCAGATAGCCGTGGAGAAGATCATTCCTGTAAGAGCAAAGCTCGACGAGGCTGAAGAATTTCCTTGGGATATCATGAAGGATATGGCCCAGGCGGATCTTTTCGGGCTTTATATCCCTGAAGAATACGGTGGATTTGCAAAAGGCTGTTTTGAAAACTGCCTGGCGGTAGAGCAGCTTGCCTATGGTTGCATTGCTGTTACTACCACTTTTGCTGCCAGTGCGCTGGGAGGTTATCCTATTCTGCTCTTTGGATCTGATGAGCAAAAGGCCCGCTATCTCCCGGATATCACATCAGGCAAACGCCTTGTAGCCTTCGGCCTTACCGAAGCCAATGCCGGGAGTGATGCCGCAAGGATCCAGACTACAGCAGTAGAAGATGGAGATGACTGGATAATAAATGGCACCAAACAGTGGATAACCAGCGGTGGCGAAGCGGAAATATATACCATCATAACCATGACCAACAGGAACAAAGGGGCCAGGGGTGCCACAGCCTTTATACTGGAGAAGGGTGATCCGGGGTTTAGCTTCGGGAAAAAAGAACGAAAGATGGGACTGAATGCCTCATCAACCAGGGAACTTGTATTTAATGAGTGCCGTATTCCAAAGGACCGTATGCTTGGCAAAAAGGGCCAGGGCTTCATTATAGCCATGAGGACCCTGGACCTGGCCAGACCTGGAATAGGGGCCATGGCAGTCGGACTTGCCCAGGCGGCCCTGGATGAAGCGGTCAAATATGCAAGGCAGAGAATACAGTTCGACCAGCCCATAATCTCCTTTCAGGCCATCCAGCATATGCTGGCAGATATGGCTACTCGGATAGAGGCCTCAAGGGCCCTTGTGTATTCAGTAGCCAGGACCATTGATGCAGGGGCAAATGACGTTGCCAAGCTGTCTGCAATGGCAAAGCTTTTTGCCACTGATATGGCCATGCAGGTAACCACCGATGCGGTCCAGATCCTTGGTGGCTATGGATACATGAAGTCCTATCCGGTTGAAAAGATGATGCGGGATGCAAAGGTCCTCCAGATATATGAGGGTACAAACCAGATCATGCGCAATGTTATCGGCAAGGCACTAAATAAGGAGTACGCGAAAAAATAATTTGGCAGTGAAATTTGAAATTGGGAAAAACACAAAGATGTAGGTGTGTTACCTAATTTCAAATTTCGAATTTCCAGTTTCACATTTTAGTATGAACATAGTGGTCTGCATAAAACAGGTTCCGGATGCAAAGACCGTGCGTTTTGATACGGAAAAGGGCACCCTGGTACGGGAAGGGGTAGAGGCTGTAATAAACCCCTTTGACTTCCATGCCCTTGAGGCCGGTCTTCAGATGAGAGACACTTACGGCGGAGAGGTCACTGTACTGAGCATGGGGCCGCCACAGGCGGAAAATGCCTTGAGAGAAGCCCTGTCCCTTGGAGCGGATAAGGGAATCCTTCTGTCAGACCGGGCCTTTGCAGGGGCAGATACCCTGGCCACCACCTATACACTGGCAAAGGCAATAGAGAAGCTGGGGCCTGTTGACCTTGTGCTTTGCGGCAAACAGGCCATAGATGGTGATACGGCCCAGGTAGGCCCAGGGCTGGCCGTCCGGCTTGGCCTTCCCCATGTGACATGCGTAAGCGCACTCAGTGTCCTGGATGACGGGAAGACAATGCATCTCAGGCGGGTTAATGAAGATGGCTATGATATGCTTGAACTTGAGATGCCTGCCCTCCTGACAGTTCTTGCCTCCCTCAACACTTCCAGGCTTCCCTCCCTCAAAGGAAAGATGCGGGCCAGGAAGGCCGATATCCCTGTATGGGACGCCCAGAAGCTCGGAGCAGAGCCTGGCAGGATCGGGCTGGCAGGCTCCGCAACTCAGGTCGTATCTACGTCGCTTCCCACTTTTGAGGCCCGGCAAGAGATGCTTGAGGGCTCAGCAGAGGAACAGGTGGAAGCCCTGGTCTTCAGATTCAAAGAAGCAGGGATTCTGTAATGCTCAAGGTTGACACAGAAAAGTGCACCGGATGTGGTGAATGTGAAGAGGTATGCACTTTTGAGGCTATTTGTGTACAAGACGATGTGGCCGTGGTGGATCAGGATGCCTGCACACTATGCGGGATTTGTGTAGATGGCTGTCCTGAAGGTGCATTAGAATTTCACGGTAAGGAAATTCTGCTCGCGACAGATTTAAACTCCTGGAAAGGGGTATGGGTGGTTGCAGAGTGCAGGAGAGAGATCCTTGTCCCTGTGACACTTGAGCTCCTGGCGAAGTCCAGGGGACTTGCAGACGAACTCGGCACGGAAGTTACCGCGGTACTCATGGGACACGAAATAGAATCCAGGGCCCAGGAATTGATATCCTATGGGGCGGATAGGGTGCTGGTTATTGACCACCCTGAGCTTGCAACATTCACCGATGAGGTTTATGGGAACATACTTACAGATCTCGCCAGAAAAGAAAGGCCCGAAATCATTTTGGCCGGTGCCACGGCCATGGGACGTTCCTATATACCCAGAGTCGCCACAATCCTCAAGACAGGACTCACTGCTGATTGTACAGGACTTGATATCCGGGCAGAGGACAGGGCGTTGCTCCAGACCAGGCCGGCCTTTGGGGGAAATCTCCTTGCAACTATTGTATGCCCTGGTCACCGGCCCCAAATGGCCACAGTCAGACCCCATGTCATGAGAGCTAATACCCCCGATCCCGGACGAAAAGGCGATGTGATCCGAGTCCTTCCCGAGGAAGATCTGCTGAGCCATCGGGTCCAAGTCCTTGAGTCTGTGAAGGAGCAGGCAGAAGGTCCCAATCTTAGTGAAGCGGATGTAATTGTGACAGCAGGCAGGGGATTCGAACAGGAAAAGAACGTGAATCTGGCCAGGGAGCTGGCTGATTTGCTCGGAGGTACGGTTGGGGCTACAAGGGCAGCCGTAGATGCCGGGTGGCTACCCGGCCGCACCCAAATTGGTCAAACAGGTGTTACCGTGTCTCCCAAGCTTTATGTGGCTTGCGGGGTATCAGGGGCCATACAGCATATAGTTGGAATGCAAGGGTCAGAGATCATAGTGGCAATAAATAAAGACGCTGAGGCCCCCATTTTTGATGTAGCTACTTATGGCCTGGTTGGGGACGTTAAGGAGATATTACCCCTTCTGATCCGGAATATTCGAAAAGAGCGGGGACTATAACATGTCGGGCAACCAAGAACTCCAAGGGAAGATAGCAGTAGTGACCGGCGGATCCAGGGGAATAGGCCGGGTCATATGCCTCAAACTTGCTTGCCTCGGGGCCTATATCTTTGTAAACGATGTCTGTGATCAGGAAACCGCCCAAGGAGTCTTAGACGAAATCATGGAGATTGGAGGGGCCGGCAGCTTCCTGCCTTTCGATGTCGCAGATACTGAAGCAAGTTCTAAGGCCCTTAAGGCCGTTATCAAAGACCATGGCGGGGTCCACATACTGGTTAATAATGCAGGCATTACCCAGGACAGCTTACTTGCCCGGATGAAGGCAAAGGATTGGGACCTGGTGATATCGGTGAACCTGAAGGGGGCATTTAATTGCACCCAGGCAGTCATTATGGCCATGCTCAAACAGAGATGGGGCCGAATTATCAGTATAGGCTCGATAGTTGGCTCTATGGGAAATCCGGGCCAGGCCAACTATGCTGCATCCAAGGCCGGTTTGGAGGGATTTACAAAGTCTGTGGCCAGGGAGGTGGCATCAAGGGGGATTACTGCAAATGTCGTGGCTCCGGGCTTCATTGAGACAGGCATGACTGCCGGATTGCCGGAAAAAGTAAAAGAACAGCTATTGAGCCAGATTCCTGCGGGCCGAATGGGAAGCCCTGAGGATGTGGCTGAGGCTGTGGGCTTTTTAGCCTCGGAGGGGGCATCATATATCACCGGACACGTGCTCCATGTAAATGGGGGATTGATCTGCGATTAAAATTCTACTATTGATTAGTCTATTTTTTTGAACCAACAGGATATAGGAGAGGACAAAAATGAGTATAGATACCAAGATGATTGATATCATTGCAAGCCAGCTTAGCGTTGCCAAGGAAAAGATAGTGCCGAAGGCCTCTTTTGTAGATGACCTTGGAGCGGATTCCCTGGATCTTGTGGAGCTGGTCATGGCCATGGAAGAGGAATTCGACATAGAAATAGCCGACGAAGATGCGGAAAAGATGCAAACAGTCCAGGACGCTATTGACTTTGTCAAAGAACATGGAGAAAAGTGAACCACAAAAGGCACTGTAATTAAGGCCGATACTATATATCATCATGACAAACCAAAGCCAGAACCGGAGGGTAGTAGTAACAGGTATTGGTCTTCTTTGCCCAGTGGGTATTGGGGTTGAGGCCAGCTGGGCGAATCTGATAGCTGGAAAGTCCGGTATAGGTCCTGTTACTCGTTTTGACGCAAAAGACTATCCTTCCCAGATTGCCGGAGAGGTGAAGGGCTTTGAACCGGTTGATTTTATGTCGGAGAAGCTGGCTAAGCGGATTGATCCTTTTGTGAGACTGGGTCTGGCGGCGACCCGGATGGCCATTGAAGACGCGGACCTCAAAATCCCGGAAGACGAGGCCTCAAGGGCCGGTGTTATTACCGGATGTGGTCTTGGCGGGCTGGGATCAATTGAATACTTCAGAGATGTCCTTGTAAATAAGGGGCCCAGACGCGTGAGTCCGTTCTTTATTCCCATGGCCATACCTAACATGGCCTCCGGCCAGATCTCAATAATGTGCGGAGCAAAAGGCCCCAATACTGTAGTATGCACTGCCTGCGCAGCAGGTAGCCACGCCATAGGAGACGCTTTTAAGACAATACAGAGAGAGGCGGCTGATGTGATGATATGCGGTGGCAACGAATCAGTGATTACACAATTGGCATTTGCGGGTTTTGCCAATATGAAGGCCCTCTCTACAAGGAATAAAAGGCCTGAAGAGGCTTCAAGGCCCTTTGATAAAGACCGCGACGGATTTATAATCGGCGAGGGCGCAGGTATCCTAATTATCGAGGAGTTGAATCATGCCCTGGAAAGGGGTGCCAATATCCGGGCAGAGATAATTGGATACGGGCTTACCGGAGATGCCTATCATGTCACAGCCCCACCCGAGGACGGAGACGGCGGTGCAAGGTGTATGTCCATGGCCCTTGAGGACGCCGGGCTCAACTATCAGGACATAGACTATATAAATGCCCATGGTACGAGTACTCCCCTCAATGATCTGTGTGAAACAAGGGCCATTAAGACGGTCTTCAAGGACAGGGCAAAAGATATCCCGGTGAGTTCCACCAAATCCATGACCGGGCACCTGTTGGGAGGTGCCGGGGGAGTTGAGGCGATTTTTTGTATAAAGACCATTGAAGACGGGATTATCCCTCCAACTATCAACTATGTAATCCCGGACCCGGAATGCGACCTTGACTATGTGCCCAATAAGGCAAGGAGCCAGCCCGTTGATGTGGTTATGTCCAATTCCTTTGGCTTTGGCGGGACTAATGCCGTATTGATTTTCCGCAAGTACCGGTAAGACTCAGATCCATGAAGATAGCTATCGGTTCGGATCATGGTGGATTTGAACTAAAAGAAAAGATACGCAGTTTACTCATAGAACTTGGACATGAGGTCCTGGATCTGGGCTGTTACTCTCCGGATTCGGTTGACTATCCTATACAGGGCCGCAAGGTTGCAAAGTCCGTGGCATCCGGTCAGTGTGAAAGGGGTATCCTGGTCTGTGGAACCGGTATAGGCATGTCCATAGTAGCCAATCGCATACCAGGTATCAGGGCTACCGTATGCCATGATCTCTTTACTGCCAGGATGAGCCGGGAACACAATGACTCAAACATACTTTGCATGGGTGGAAGGGTAATAGGCCCTGATCTTGCCGAAGAGATGATCAAGGTGTGGCTTATGACTCCTTTCAAAGGCGGACGTCACAGTCGCAGAATCAATATGATTGACTCATTGGAGTAAAAAGTGATTCATTTGAAACGCACTGACCCTGAGGTCTTCCAGGCATTCAGGGCCGAGATAGAACGGCAGACAGAGCAGCTAGAAATGATAGCCTCGGAAAACTTTGTGAGTGAGGCGGTCATGCAGGCAGAAGGCAGTGTCTTCATGAACAAGTATGCCGAGGGCTATCCTGGGAGAAGATACTATGGCGGATGCAAGAACATGGACGTGGTGGAAAGGCTTGCCATTGACCGCCTGAACCAGCTCTTCGGATCAGAGTATGCCAACGTACAGCCCCACTCAGGTACTCAGGCAAACATGGCGGTATATTTTGCCGTCCTTAACCCAGGTGACTCCATCTTGTCCATGGATTTGGCACACGGAGGGCATCTCTCTCATGGTTTACCAGCGAGTTTTTCAGGACGGTTTTTCAAGATAGTCCACTATGGCGTAAGCCGGGAGACCGAAGCCATAGATTACGACCAGGTTGCAGAAATTGCCGGAAAACAACACCCTAAGCTCATTATTGCCGGG
This sequence comes from Deltaproteobacteria bacterium, assembly GCA_030262715.1. GTDB lineage: Bacteria > Desulfobacterota > Dissulfuribacteria > Dissulfuribacterales > UBA3076 > UBA3076. Next base: position 11,273 of record JAJSZR010000010.1, on the reverse strand, counting down.
GCAAGTGCACACCCCCGCACCATAGATTTTGCGTCCTTCAGGACGATAGCCGACGAAGTTGGGGCCTATCTCATGGTAGACATGGCCCATATAGCCGGGCTTGTGGCATCAGGTGTTCATCCATCCCCGGTCCCCTTTGCAGATTTTATTACCTCCACAACCCATAAGACTTTGAGAGGTCCCAGGGGCGGAATCATATTAGCTAGGAAAAAATATTCCCGATCCTTGAACAGTCAGGTCTTCCCGGGCATTCAGGGAGGTCCTCTGATGCACATAATCGCTGCGAAGGCCGTAGCCTTTAAAGAGGCCCTGAGAGACGAGTTTAAAATATACCAGCAGCAGATTGTTTCAAACGCAAAGACCCTCGCAAAGACCATGCAAGACCGAGGATTTCGTCTGGTCTCAGGAGGTACGGATAATCACTTGTTACTCGTGGATCTTTCAGACAAGGGCCTCACCGGAGCGGAGGCAGAGGAGGTGCTGGAGCGGTCAGGTATCACGGTAAACAAGAACACTATACCCTTTGATACCCGTTCCCCGAGTGTTACCAGCGGTATCCGGATCGGGACCCCTGGAGTGACTACGAGAGGGCTCAAAGAAAAAGAGATGGAAGAGGTGGGTGACTATATCTCAGAACTCTTGAACCATCCTGAAGACGACAAGTTGATCGGAGATATTAAAATGAAGATCCGGTCCCTGTGCGATAGGTTTCCGCTATATTCTGAACGTTTGACACGATATGGTATTGGCTGAATCTGGGATAAATTGGGAAATATGGAAAAAGATATCAGAGATCCGAGGCCATCCTGGGATGCCTACTTCATGTCCATAGCGCACTTGGTTGCCCAGAGATCCACGTGCCTGCGCCGTAAAGTAGGGGCAATTCTTGTAAAAAATCGTCGTATATTGGCCACAGGTTACAACGGAGCCCCAAGTGGCTTGAGGCACTGTCTTGAAATAGGATGCCTGAGGGAGAAACTCAAGGTCCCTTCGGGCGAGAGACACGAGCTTTGCAGGGGTCTCCATGCTGAACAAAATGTAATTATTCAAGCTGCATACCATGGGATTCCTATAGCTGGTTCTGTTCTGTACTGCACTAACCTGCCTTGTGTTATATGCACAAAAATGCTGATAAATGCCGGCATCCGTTCTATCTATTACGCAAAAGGCTATGCAGATCCCATGTCCCGTGATATGTTGGCAGAGGCTGGAATAGATCTCATAGAATTCCGGGAAACTAATCCCTCAACCGGTTGAAATCCAATGAAGTGCCCATTCTGCAGTTCTTCTGAAAGTAAAGTTATTGACTCCAGGGCCAGCCAGGACGGCAGGGCCATCCGTCGACGTCGTGAATGCCTGTCTTGTCATGAGCGTTTTACTACCTATGAGAGGATTCAAGAGTTCCAGCCCATGGTAGTCAAAAAGGACGGAAGACGTGAATCCTTTGACCGGGAAAAAATCGTTGAGGGGATAGTAAAGGCCTGTGAAAAGAGGCCTGTGAGCATGGACGAAGTAGAGGCCTTTGTCAGCGATCTTGAGAAAGAAATTCAAGATAGAGGAGAAAGGGAGGTGGAGAGCAGATTCTTAGGGGAACGTGTTATGTCCCAATTGAGGATATGGGACGATGTGGCTTACGTGCGTTTTGCCTCTGTATACAGGCAGTTTAAGGACCTTAATGAGTTCATGGAACAACTGCAGGAATTGCTGAGCGAAAGTTCCCGTAATCAGAGTTCTTGAATGTGGTCCGGTGATGATATCAAATATATGCACAGGGCCTTGAGACTTGGTGAGAAAGGCCTTGGATACACCACTCCAAACCCTGCTGTAGGCGCAGTTGTGGCCCGGCAAGGCATGATCCTTGGAGAAGGCTGGCACCAGAAGGCCGGCACACCCCATGCTGAGGTCCATGCCCTAAAGGCCGCTGGAGATGCGGCCAAAGGGGCTGATCTGTATGTAACTTTGGAACCATGCAATCACACCGGCAGGACACCGCCCTGTACACATGCCATACTGCAGGCCGGCATCAGAAGGGTCGTAATTGGTACACTTGACCCAAACCCGAAGGTGGTTGGAGGCGGAGCAGGATTTCTCCGGGAAAGGGGTCTTGAAGTCGAGATTGGGTGTCTCAGAGATGAGTGCCGTCTCTTGATTGCCCCTTTTACTAAGCACATGTTGACCGGTTTACCTTGGGTCAGGTCCAAGGTTGCATGTAGCTTGGATGGCAGGATTGCAACCCGAACAGGCCACTCCAAGTGGATCACAAACCAGCAGGCCCGCAGCTCTGGTCACCGCCTGAGAGAGATAAGTGACGCCATACTGGTCGGCAAAGAGACCATAGTGGCGGACGATCCACAGCTTACTTGCAGAAAAGGCAAGAAAGCTGGTAAAGATCCCATCAGGGTAGTGCTGGACAGTGGGCTGAGCGTTGATCCCTCCAGCCGGATATGTCACATACAGTCCTCTGCACCTACTGTGATAATCGGGGTGAAAGGTAAATCCACAGATAAGCACAGGCAGGCCCTGGAGGCCTCTGGTACAAAGGTCTGGTTTACGCCACCTGATGAGCAAGGCAGGGTGGACATCAGGAATGTGCTCAGGATGCTGGGCGACTTTGGGGTACATTCACTCCTGGTGGAAGGCGGGGCCGCAGTCCACGGGGCATTCTTGGACCAGGCGTCTGTTGATGAGGCCTTTTTTTATTATGCCCCTATGGTAATCGGTGGAAAGGGTGCCCGGCCCGCAATAGGTGGTTCAGGGGCCATAGACGTGGGAAGGGCGACAAGGCTATTAAGAGTACAACATCGTAAGCTGGGCGATAATTGGCTGGTCCGTGGTCTGGTCACAAACATTGATTCCTTCTGGAGCTGACCATAAATGTTTACGGGGATAATCCAGGGCCTTGGGGCCCTCAAGGCAGTTCGGCAGGCAGGTCAAGGTCTGGTCTTTACTATTCATTCTGACTTTTCTATTAAAGATCCTCAGGAGGGGGAGAGTATTGCTGTGAATGGGGTCTGTCTGACCGCCACTACTATCTCCGAGGGCGTCTTCAGGGTGGATGTTTCTCCAGAGACCCTTTCAAGGACCACATTATCCGGGCTCAGGGTTGGAGACCGTGTTAATCTTGAGCGTGCACTCAGGCCCTCGGACCGTCTTGGCGGGCATCTGGTAAGTGGCCATGTGGATGGAATAGGAGAAGTAATTGAAGAGGAGCATCTAAGCCAGTTCACTTTATTTACTATAGCTATTCCAGAAAGCCTTGACCGGTACATCATTGAAAAAGGCTCTGTAGCAGTTGACGGCATCAGCCTTACTGTGAACAGTTATGGTAAGGGCTATTTCTCAGTGGCAATCATCCCGCATACTGCTAAACTCACTACTATGGGTTTTAGGAAAAAGCGAGATAAAATCAATATTGAGGTAGATCTTATTGGGAAGTATATTGAGAAGTTAGTTCTGGCTGGACATATTAAACCAGAGAAACAGACCAATATTGATACAGAGTTCCTGGCACATCACGGGTTTATATAAAAGTAGCCGTTCACGGCTTGAAACTTGAAATTAGAAAATAGAAATTGGGGAAAGATGAAACGAGTTTACGAGTCGGATGTTTGCAAACTGGCAGAAGAGTTATCAGATATGGTCTGGCACGACTTTGATAAGTGGAACAAAAAAGTTCAGAACACCATAGGCTATCAGATAATGATCAACAACAGTACAAAAGCATGAAGGTCAAATTTCTAATTTCTAATTTCTAATTTCAACGTTCCGTGAACGCTCACATATAACAGGAACACAGTTCACGGACGTAATTTTTTTTAATGAGGTTTAGTAAAAATGTCATTATCAACCATAGAAAGTGCTATCGAGGATATCCGGGCTGGAAAGATGTTTATCCTTGTCGACGACGAGGACCGGGAAAACGAGGGTGACCTCACTATGGCTGCAGAAATGGTGACCCCTGAGGCCATCAATTTTATGGCCAGGTATGGTCGCGGCCTGATCTGTCTTGCCCTTGAAGGAAAGCAAGTAAACAAGCTGAAGCTCCCTATGATGACTTCCCGGAACACGTCGAGGTATGGCACGAATTTTACGGTATCCATAGAGGCTAAATATGGAGTCACAACCGGTATCTCTGCCCATGACAGGGCAACTACTATCCTGACTGCCGTAGCAGATGAATCCGGCCCGGAGGATATTGCCATACCAGGCCATGTCTTTCCATTAAAGGCAAGGAAGGGAGGAGTCCTTGTGAGGGCAGGCCAGACTGAGGGCTCTGTGGATCTTGCAAGGCTGGCCGGCCTTAAGCCCTCAGGGGTCATATGCGAGATCATGAAGGACGATGGGACCATGGCCCGGATGCCTGACCTTGAAGTCTTCTCTAAGAAACACGATCTCAAGATCGTCACCATAGCAGATCTCATAGCCTATCGTCTCCGCACCGAGAGCTTTGTCCACCGGGAGGTTGAGACAAGGCTGCCCTCCAGGTTTGGTGGAGAATGGAAGCTCATCATCTACAGCAGCATAATCGATCCCAATGAGCATCTTGCCCTGGTGTTGGGGGATACGGAAATCCAAGCAGACGAGGAAATTCTTGTGCGTGTACACTCTGAGTGTCTGACAGGAGACGTGTTTGGTTCCCTCAGGTGTGATTGCGGCCTGCAGTTACAAAGGTCCATGCATCAGATAGCCGAGGAAGGCCGGGGTATCCTTGTCTATATGAGACAGGAAGGCCGGGGTATCGGCCTCCTTAATAAGCTGCGGGCTTACTGTCTGCAGGATCAAGGAAGAGATACCGTGGAGGCCAACCGTGAACTGGGCTTTAAACCAGATCTCAGGGACTATGGTGTCGGTGCCCAGATCCTGCGGGATCTTGGGGTGAGGAAGATGAGGCTTATGACCAACAATCCCAAAAAGATTGTGGGGCTCGAGGGATATGGCATGGAAGTAGTGGAGAGAGTCCCTATCGAAATCCCGCCCCATGAGGAGAATGTGAATTACCTGAAGTGCAAGAGAGAGAAGATGGGACATCTGTTACATATTTAGTGTTTGATTCCGCTGAAAAAACGAGAGGGGAATATCATGCCTAAGACATTTGAAGGTCATCTACAGGCCCAGGGATTGCGTTTAGGTATTGTGATTGCGCGATTTAACGAATTCATTTCCAGTAAGCTCCTTGGAGGTGCATTAGATGCACTTGTCAGGCACGGAGGCATAGAAGATGATATTGAAGTGGCCTGGGTGCCCGGGGCCTTTGAAATTCCCCTTGTTGCCAAGTGTATGGCTAATAGCGGCCGCTATGACGCCGTGATATGTCTGGGGTGCATCATCCGCGGAGCTACACCACACTTTGACTATATAGCTGCCGAGGCTTCCAAGGGAATCGCGCAGGTTGCAATGCAGGCAGATTGCCCTGTTGCCTTTGGAGTGCTTACAACGGACAGTATCGAGCAGGCCATTGAACGGGCAGGCACCAAGGCCGGCAACAAGGGTTGGGACGCTGCCTTGGCGGCTGTAGAGATGGCAAACCTCTTAAAAGGCCTAAATGCCTAAATTGTCCGTTCGCCGTAAAGGGCGAGAGATTGCTCTTCAGATCCTTTACCAATGTGACTGGGATACAATTGAGGACATAGATAAGGCTGTTACGGAATACGCCACTGGTCTGGCTTCAGAGGCTATCCCTGAAAATGATCCTGCCCTGGAGTTCGGCCGGACCCGGTTGCAAGGCGTGCTTACCCATAAGGCGAAAATCGATTCCATTCTGCAAAGGAACACCAAGCGGTGGCGGTTGGAAAGAATGGCCAGTGTAGACAGAAACATTTTACGCATAGGGACCTTTGAGTTATGTTACTGCCCTGATATTCCTCCCAAGGTAGCCATAAATGAGGCCCTTGAGCTTGCAAAGAAGTTTTGCAGCGGAGAATCAAGCGCCTTTGTCAACGGTATCCTGGATGCTGTCTTAAGGGAGAGAGAAAAGAAACAAAAGACATAGCCCTAGAGATCATGACCACGCGATATGATTTCAAAGCAATAGAAGAAAGGCACCAGGCTGACTGGGCGAAAGAGGATCTTTTTTCCGCCAAGGAGGATAGTTCCAGACCCTGCTATTATGTCCTGGAGATGTTTCCCTATCCTTCAGGCCGGATACACATGGGTCATGTCAGGAATTACACCATAGGTGACGTGGTGGCCCGGTACAAACGCATGCAAGGCTATAACGTTTTGCATCCCATGGGGTGGGATGCCTTTGGTATGCCTGCTGAGAATGCTGCTATTGAACACGGGATCCATCCTGCCACATGGACTTATGAAAATATTAAATATATGCGCAAACAACTCAAACGCCTGGGGTTGTCATATGATTGGAAAAGAGAATTTGCCACATGTGATCCGGAGTACTATCGCTGGGAACAGATCTTCTTTATCCAGATGTTTGAAGCAGGACTCGTATATCGCCGTAAATCCAAGGTCAACTGGTGTGAAGGCTGCCAGACAGTCCTTGCCAACGAGCAGGTAGAGGACGGCAAGTGCTGGCGGTGTGATACTGAGGTAGTGGAAAAAGAGCTCGATGGATGGTTTTTCAAGATCACTGACTATACTCAAGAGCTACTGGAAGGATGTGACAGGCTGACCGGATGGCCGGAAAAGGTCCTTACAATGCAGCGCAACTGGATCGGTCGCAGTGTAGGGGCAGAGATCACATTCCCGCTGGTGGGAGACGACGGCGAAATCAGGGTATTTACTACCAGACCGGATACCCTTTTGGGTGCGACCTTCATGAGCCTGTCACCGGAACACCCTATGGCCCTGGAACTCTGTATGGGCACAGACCAGGAAGAAGAAGTAAAAGCCTTTATAGACCATTGGGGCAAAATACCTTCAAGAGAAAGACAGATCACCAGATCACCAGATCACCAGATCACCAGATCCAAAGAAGGTGTCTTCACCGGGGCTTATGTCAAGCATCCGCTGACTGGTGAGAGTATCCCGGTCTACATTGCTAATTTCGTGTTAATGGAATACGGCACCGGAGCGGTGATGGCTGTGCCTGCTCATGATCAGAGGGACTTTGAGTTTGCCAAGGAATACAGGTTGCCCATAAAGGTGGTAATTCAACCAGAGGGAGAAAACCTGGAACCCGAGACCATGAAAGAGGCATGGGAGGGCCCAGGTATCCTTGTCAACTCCGGCCATTTTGATGGCATGTATAACGAACAGGCCAAGGAGGCCATAACCAGACACCTGGAGGCCAAGGGCCTTGGGAATCAAAAGATCAGCTATCGCCTGAGGGATTGGGGGATATCCAGACAGCGCTATTGGGGAGCGCCCATTCCCATGGTCCATTGCGATACATGCGGGATCGTACCGGTCAGGAAACAAGACCTGCCTGTGATCCTCCCCCTGGATGCCCGGTTGGACAAGCAGGGCCGGTCTCCCCTTCCCGGCCTTGAGGACTTCTGGTCTGCAACCTGCCCCAAATGCGGTGGACCTGCCCGGCGGGAAACCGACACAATGGATACCTTTGTGGAGTCATCCTGGTATTTTGCGAGATACACATGCCCTGATGAAACCTCGGCCCCCCTTGATCGAACAAGGGTGGATACGTGGCTCCCTGTAAATCAGTATATCGGTGGAATTGAACACGCCATATTGCATCTCCTGTATGCAAGATTCTTTACCAAGGCCCTTCGGGACCTGGGATGGCTCTCGGCAGATGAGCCTTTTACAAATCTTTTGACTCAAGGCATGGTCCTCAAGGACGGGGCAAAGATGTCCAAATCCAAGGGGAACGTGGTTGACCCTGATGAGATGATCCATATTTACGGAGTTGATACGATTCGCCTCTTCATCCTTTTCGCTTCCCCGCCGGAAAGGGATCTCGAATGGAGCGATCAAGGAGTTGAAGGTGCCCACAGGTTTCTGCACCGGATCTGGCGTCTGGTTACGGAAAACCTTGAGGGTTTGACCCTGGCAAGGACCGACAAGGAGACCCTGATCCAGGGGACAAATGCCCTTAAGGCCGTGAGACAAAAAACACACCAGACGATTTTAAAGGTTACCGAAGACATTGAACAGCGCTTTCATTTCAATACGGCCATCAGTGCAGTCATGGAGTTAATCAATGAAGTGATGGCCTACCTCAACCAGTATGGAACCCCTGAGATGGACAAACAGGGAGATTGGGCCGTACTGAGAGAGGCCATGGAAGCAGTGTTGATCTTGCTCTCTCCAATGGTGCCCCACATAACAGACGAACTGTGGCAGCTTTTAGGCCATAAGAGGACTATAAGTCTTGAACCGTGGCCTGTTGCAGATCCCGAAGTCGCACGGGCCGATACTGTAAATATCGTGATACAGGTAAATGGTAAGCTTCGCAGCCAGGTCGAGGTAGCTCAAAGTGTAGATAAGAAAATCATCGAATCTATGGCCCTGGATGATCCGAAGGTAAAGCGGTACACAGAAGGGAAGGCTGTATATAAAATCATATATGTGCCTGGAAGACTGATGAACATTGTGGTAAAGGATTAAGGGGAGCTGAGGGATAGCATTTAAAATGCCTAGAATTTTACAAATTGTTTCCTGTACACATCACTTGGGGCCTTTTATCCTTATTGTTTTTGCCTTCTGTATTCTCTGTACCTCGTTATCTGGTTGTGGATACCACTGTGCCGAACGCGTGGAATTACCTGCCTGGATAAAAACCGTATATGTGGCACCATGGGCCAACCGTAGCAACGAACTTTTGCTTGGAGTCTGGATAACTGAAGAACTTAGACATGAATTCTTAAGGGGCAGGGGACTGAAGCTTGTCCCAAAGTATGAAGCCGATGTGATCCTTAAGGGAGAGATTGTAAGCACAGATACCTATGGTCTTTCCTACATCAGGTATGACCAGGCTGTTGAACGACGTATCACGGCCGAGTACTCTGTGCATCTGGTACACCGCGAAAGCGGCAAGGTCATATGGCAAACCAGTAATATTTGGAGAGAGGAAGAATTTCTTGTAGGGAAGGATATAATGCAGACCGAGGCCCTCAAGGACGAGGCCCTGCAAAGGCTCAGCCGCGACGTGGCTGATATAGTATACCACAGGATTACAGGTGTCTTCTAACCCGCTGTCTGGGCCTTTTTCAGGACCTGAACTTTCCTGCTCAGCCTGGAAATCTTCCGCGAAGCTGTACGCTTGTGAATAGTACCCTTGGCCGCTGTCTTGGCAATGGCTTTTTGAGCCAACCGTATATGCTCCTGGATCTCTGCAGGTGATTTCTCTGTGATGGCGGCCTCAAGTGCCTTTACAATGCTTTTTATTTTGGTCTTTTGGGATTTATTACGCAATTGGCGTTCTTTATTCTGACGTGCCCTCTTAAGGGCAGATTTGTGGTTGGCCAATCTATCCTCCTATATCTGAATATAGTACTATTATTTGTTTTTGTTTGTAGCTCATATAATATAGCACCTATTTGATGTCAATATGGATCTTTTACACCTCTTACATCATTTCAAGATACTCAGTGACGTGCCTGGCCTTGAGGCCCTGGTCACAGTGCTGATCTACCTGGTGCTGGCCAAGGCTGCTGACATATTTATTGACAAAATCTTAAAGCGCTTGGCAGGCCTTACAAAGTTCAGTTTTGATGACAAGCTGATATCCTTTGTCCATGGTCCTGTATTCTGGACTATTGCCTTAATAGGTATCCTTCACGGGCTGATATTACTGGAGTCGCAGCCGCCGTGGGACAACATCCTTCCAATGGTTACCAAGAGTCTGATCCTTTTTGTGTGGTGGATTGCGGCTATCAGGATAGTGAACTGGCTGTCAGACAAGAGCTTTCCGATTGCGGCCAGGACAGGGGAGGCCGGACGAGACATCTTCCTTCTCTTCAAGAACATATTTCGTGTTGCAGCCGTGATCATAGGCATCCTGTGGATGCTTGCAATCTGGAATGTAAACCTCACGCCGCTGTTTGCATCTGCAGGGATTGCAGGAATAGCCGTTGCGCTGGCAGCAAAGGACACCCTTGCTAATTTTTTTGGCGGGATCAGTATTTTTGTGGACAAGCCCTTCAAGGTCGGGGATTACATAATTCTTGATACCGGGGAAAGGGGAGAAGTGGTGGATATAGGCATCCGTTCTACAAGGATCAAGACAAGAGACGATGTGCTCATCACAGTCCCTAATTCCATACTGGCAAATGTCAAGATAATCAATGAAAGCGCCCCGGTCCCCAGATTCAGGATACGCATACCGGTAGGTGTGGCCTATGAGAGCGACCTGGAAAAGGTAGAGGATATCCTGGTAGATATAGCCAGGTCCAATTCCATGGTGTCAAAAGACCCTGAGCCAAGGGCGAGGCTAAGGGCGTTTGGGGATTCGTCAATTGACTTTGAGCTACTGTGCTGGGTAGAAGACCCAAGGAACAAAGGGCTTGTCACGCATCAGATCATGAATATCATTTTTAATGCCTTTGGAAAAGAGGGTATCTCCATCCCCTTCCCCCAAAGAGACGTTCATCTCATTTCTGCAGATACGAATTAAATCGCGCTAAACGCGTGATACATTCCCATCACAAGAATTTTAGAAAGCGCCTTTTAAAAACCCCCAAATTATATTTTGCAGATACGGGAGTGCTTTCTTTCCTTCTTTCGATCAGGACCTCGGATGAACTTAAAGGTCATCCGCAGAGAATTCAAATCAAGTGTTCTTTCATGGCTTAATCTGAAAGGAAACACATCTAAGAAGGGATTTGTCATATACAGGGGAAAGGATGTGGTCGGAAAGAAATCAACTGTCACCACTGTCCCCTGGTGGTATTTGTAGATCTGCGGGAAACCATCGCATTTCCGGATTAAGTACTGAATGGGATGAACCGTAACTTCTCAATAAGTCCGGGTAATAGCCATTAGATAGTCGCAAAATATGATTTGCACGGACTTATTTAGAAGTTACGTTTTACCCAGTTTCCAATTTCCAGTTTCCAGTTTCGGCATCCGGCATTCGATTCGATAATGCACCATTTTTGGGAGTAAGTGTAAACCAGTGAATGAAGGATGCCGCCGCAACGGTTAATTAATTCAAATAAAGAAAAGGAGCGAAAGCGTGCTAGATTGGGTAAGCGATTACCCACTTTGGGTAATCGCTTACCCATCCTGATTCCATTTATTTTGATGAATGTTCAATAATAACAGTAGGATGAGATTTTGCCCTATTATGGCATAGCCAGTGCATAGAATAATTACACTGCGCGTGAGATCAGGTCAAAGGTAGAAGGTCAAAG
>JAJSZR010000009.1 GCA_030262715.1 Deltaproteobacteria bacterium | reverse complement strand
ACCGGACTATTCTGGCAGGATTTTATTCTTACGGAGAGATTTCACCGTTTATCCCTGTGACCAAATGTGCTCTGCATAACCAGACCATGACCATCACGACATTTTCAGAGAGATAGCCTATGGAACAGATACACAGTTTATTGAACCGCCAGGTTAAGCGGTACTTCAAAGGCCGGGATGCCATCCCCGAAGAGTGGCAGGGTTTTATTGAAGCGGTTAATGATGCTTATCGGCAATCTGACAGTGACCGAAACATGCTTGAACGCTCAATGGAGTTGAGCTCTCAAGAACTTCTTCAGGCGAATTCGGAACTGCGGGCAATTTTTCAGGCACTCCCGGATCTGTTCCTACGACTCGACAATGAGGGCACCATCCTGGATCACAGGGGAGGAATGACAAATGATATATGTTTCCAGGTGGAAGAGTTGCTTGGCAAAAGAATCCATGAATTACCTTTTGAGAATGTTGGTAACAAGTTTCTCGAAGCTATTCATCAGGTGCGAGAGACAAACTCGATGGTCAGTATAGAGTTTTCAATAAGAATACAGGAACAAGAAAATTTTTATGAAGCAAGACTATTGCCACTGCTCGAGGATCAGATCATCGCTATTGTACGAAATATTACAGCGAGGAAGCGGATGCTGGGAGAACTTCTAAAAGTCCAGAAACTTGAATCGATCGGTATTCTCGCCGGCGGTATTGCTCACGACTTCAACAATATGCTGACTGCAATTTTGGGTAATATCTCCTTTGCAAAGATGTATGCAAATCCGGAAGATAAGATTTGTGAAAGATTAACTGAAGCAGAAAAAGCATCCCTTCTGGCAAGGAATCTGACTCAGCAATTGCTTACCTTTTCCAAAGGCGGGCAACCGATTGTGAAAACAGCCTCTGTCACAAAATTGTTAAAAGATACGACCGGTTTTGCCCTGACTGGTTCCAATGTCCAGTGCGAATTTTCCATGTCGGAAGACCTGTGGCCGGTTGAAATAGATGAGGGACAGATGAGTCAGGTCATCAATAATTTGGTCATCAATGCGGTAAAGTCTATGCCTACAGGCGGAACAATCAAGGTGCGAGCTGAAAAAGCGACTGTTGGAACAGAGAGGACGAAACAAAGTCTGTCTCTGGAGGGCGAAAACTATGTAAAGATATCGATACAAGACCAGGGAATCGGGATACCTGAGGAGTATCTGCAAAAGATATTTGATCCCTATTTCACTACTAGAAAGAAAGGGAGCGGCCTCGGGCTTGCAATTTCCTATTCCATCGTCCAGAAACACCATGGGTACATTACTGCAGAATCTGAATTGGGCATAGGAACAACGTTTCATATTCTTCTTCCGGCATCCGAAAAAGAACTCATAACAGAAAGGTATGTAAAAGAGATAGTCCGTGGCGAAAAGGGGAGAGTTCTCATAATGGACGATGAGGAAATAGTGAGAGATGTTGCAAGCAGGATGCTTAAGCATATCGGATATGAGGTGGATGTCGCCAAAGATGGCGCCGAAGCAATAGCATTATATGAACAAGCTCAAGAATCTCAATTCCCTTTTAATGTTGTCATACTGGATCTAACTGTTCCAGGTGGTATGGGGGGTAAGGAAGCGATTGAAAAGCTTATTGAACTAAATCCTCAGGCGAAAGCGATTGTTTCAAGTGGTTATTCTACTGATCCGGTAATGTCCAACTTTAGAGAATACGGTTTTAGCAGTGTCGTCTCCAAACCGTATAAAATCGAAGAACTGAGCGAAGCGTTACATAAGGCCAGGTGAACTATGAATACTACCGGGGGTGCAATCAGATTCTCTCTTCTTGCGAGAGCGGTGTACAGCTTGTCCTGAAAACTTCTGAATTCATCTTTCAAAATATCAAGCAAGATAGTCGTGTCTACACAGATTCTCAATTTACTTTGCCCCTGATTTCATCCATATATTCCATTGTTGTAGGCATACCCTTAAACCTTCCACACCACTTCTTCCTAATCGTTTCGATTGGATTAATAATAAGGACATATTTTTGCCCTTCTTTTGTGATATCGACTTCAGTTCCAGGTAGGATACCCATTTCCCTTCTAACCCTTACAGGTATCGTGATTTGATATTTGGCAGTTACTTTAGACAATTCTATCACTTCTTAAAGTATACTCTTTATTGTTTTAGGGTGTACTCTGTTCCTGATTACCTGCCAACAGGCATAGAATGGGTCGTGGTAGGGATGCCGGTTATCCGGCACCCCCGCACAGTCCCGGACGTGATTTAGGGGACGCCGTTTCTGAATGAACTTGACGGCTGGAATAATTGGCATAAGGTATTTTTATGCTAAGATAGGCCAGACTGGATGCCTCCGGAACACTTCATCACGTGATGAGGCGTGGGTTGAAGGGACAAAGATCTTCCGGAACAAAGGGGACCGGACAGATTTTCTGCAACGTTTGGCTGAGTTATGTCAAGACGGTGACTTAATATTGTATGCATGGGTGCTAAGGAGAGGAAAAGATGCCTACCATAAAAAGATCAGTTTTATATTTCGCATGTTTATTTATGGTCTTTGTAGCTGCTTGCTCCACAAAGTCGGTCGAGACTACAGAGGTAAAACATTATCCTATTGACAGCTTGGAAGGAATTATTACTAAATCTGGTGTTCAAATGGACAGAGAGATAACAAGTGATGGAAATGGCTCATTGCGAATTACTGCGAGTAAGCCCACCACAGTGAGACTCTATGAAACCGGAGATATTGATATCGAAAATGCACGACTGATTTATCAAGCCAAACTTCGTACTGAAGGCATTGAAGGACAAGCATATATTGAAATGTGGTGCCACTTTCCTGGAAAAGGGGAATTTTTCTCTCGTGCTCTTCAATCTCCGCTATCAGGAAGCAATGAATGGACATCGCAAGAGACACCTTTTTTTCTAAAGAAAAGTGAAAATCCTGACAATGTAAAGATTAACCTTGTTGTCAATGGAAAAGGAACCGTTTGGATTGACGACGTTCATTTAATAAAGGCTTCACCAAAATAAAAGGTCTAAAATAGGGTAACCTGACCGCAGATAGCTCGGCGATTCTTCAAAGTCAGTGCCCTGCATAAAGTTCAGTAGCATTCCAAAGTTGGCTGTCCCGCAGTGTCAGCGTCGGCTTATCCCTGGCGTTGGATGTAAAATATAATAAGGTTTTTTAACAGATGAGGATGTCTTTAAAGCAACTTCATGAAGATTGTCTTAGATGCTAGTGTAGTTGTTGCTGCTTTCGCTTCTCGCGGGCTTTGTATAGGGGACGTCCTTTATCACTAGACATATTCTTATATAGAAATCATATACAAAAGAGGTGAGTCATGCCAAGACAAGCCAGGCTGGATATACCGGGAACCCTACATCATGTCATTGTCAGGGGCATTGAACGAAAAAAGATCTTAACTGATGATCAAGACAGGCAAGACTTTGTCTCTCGCATGGGAATGATTGCCTCGGAAACCGGAACGGCTGTTTATGCCTGGGCGCTGATGAGTGATCATGCGCACATACTTTTGCGTAGCGGCCCGTCTGGTTTATCCAGGTATATGCGACGGCTTTTATCCGGCTATGCTGTTTCCTATAACCGCCGTCATAACCGTCATGGACATCTATTTCAGAATCGTTACAAATCTATCGTATGTGAGGAAGATCCCTATTTTAAGGAACTGGTCAGATATATTCATCTGAATCCACTAAGAGCAAAACTGGTGGAATCTCTTGCCAAGTTGGACCGGTATCGCTGGTGTGGTCATTCGGTATTGATGGGCAGAATAAAAGGAGACTGGCAGGATCGGGATTATGTACTTAAACAGTTCGGGTCAAAAAAGGCATATCGCCAGTTTGTCAAAAAAGGCATTGATAAAGGTCATCGTCCTGATTTGGTTGGTGGCGGTCTGATAAGATCCTATGGGGGCTGGTCAGCAGTCAAGGAGGCGCGTAGGCTTGGAGTGCCTGAAAAGTCAGATGAGCGAATTTTGGGCAAAGGGGAATTTGTAGAGCAGCTTATCCAACGATCAGATAAAAGGAGAAAAGTGCAGTTCTCCGCCTTGGAGCGTTTGCAACAGGCCGTGGTGTTGGTTGAGGAAGTGTGTAAAAAGGAGAATGTCGGCGTCGAGGCACTAAAATCAGGAAGCAGGCGGCGGAATGTTTCAATGGTCAGGTCACAATTAGCTGAGAAGCTTATAGAAGAATGTGGGCTTTCGCTAACTGAAACAGGCCGTCAACTGGGTGTATCACCTTCTGCAGTTGCCAAATCCCTTAGCCGTCGTGATAGACAAAAGTCAATTTAGTCCAGGGCGTCGCCCAGATGCGCGCTATACTCCAAATCAAGGGAATTAGAGAGGCCGAACGTAAATGAGAGCAATGGTATTGAATCAGCTCTGCAGTCTTGAAGAGAATAAAACACCTCTGAAACTGGTGAATCTTCCAGAGCCTGTTCCTGGGGAGAGGGACATCCTGATAAAGGTTTCAGCCTGCGGGGTGTGTCATACCGAATTGGATGAGATTGAAGGCAGAACGCCTCCGCCGCATCTACCGGTTGTTCTCGGCCATGAAGTGGTCGGCAAGGTCGAAGAGACCGGCAGCAAAGCGAGCACCTTCAAAGTTGGGGATAGGGTCGGCGTTGCCTGGATTTACTCCTCTTGCGGGACGTGCAAGTTCTGCCTGGCAGGCAACGAGAATCTGTGCCGGGACTTCAAGGCAACGGGCAGGGATGCCGACGGCGGATATGCCCAGTATATGATGGTTCCAGAAGATTCCGCATATCGCATACCCGGTGTTTTCTCCGATGCAGAGGCGGCCCCTTTATTGTGTGCCGGTGCTATTGGATATCGATCTCTTAGATTGACAGGTCTTCAGGATGGGCAGAACCTGGGGCTGACCGGCTTTGGGGCTTCTGGCCATCTGGTGCTGAAGATGGTGAGACATCGGTATCCGAACGTAAAGGTCTTTGTCTTTGCCCGGAGCGCTGAGGAAAGAGCGTTTTCGAGGGATCTTGGCGCAGTCTGGGCTGGGGATTCTGCCGAGGAATCGCCCGAAAAGCTGGATAGCATTATCGACACGACGCCGGCATGGAAGCCGATCGTTGGGGCCTTGAAGAATTTAGAGCCCGGTGGACGATTGGTCATCAATGCGATTCGCAAGGAAGAGGTGGACAAGGACTGTCTTCTGCAACTGGATTATCCCACTCATCTATGGCAGGAGAAGGAGATCAAGAGTGTAGCCAATATATGCCGGCAAGACGTGAGCGAGTTCTTGACGCTTGCGGCTGAAATGCGCATCCAGCCAGAGATTCAGGAATTCGCATTAGAAGAGGCAAACGTGGCATTGATCGAGCTTAAGACGAGGAAAATTCGGGGGGCAAAGGTTTTGAGGATTGATTGAGAGTAGGTGTCAGGTAACCAATCGCTGAAATCAGATCTAGAAAAGCTTTCCGATTTTCCTGAAACCATACCAAAACATCACTCCTCCCAGGACAATAACCCCTGCAAAATATTCCCACAGATCTATCAAGGCGGTTCCTCTAAAAAAGATGCTTTCACTCCCTTGAATATAGTAGCGCAATGGTGAAATAATCGAGAGATACTCTAAAATCGGATGCATTGCATAAACCGGTGTCCAGGCCCCGCTAAGAAATATCAGTGGCATCATTATTATGACAGAAAGCTGCGCTATTTGCATGATATTACGTGCCACCGAAGCGATAAAAAGCCCGATGCCGGCACTTGTGAAGGCATAAAAAAAGGTCAATAACATAAAGGCGGCCAGTGAGCCGTTAATAGGTAGATCAAAAATTCCAAAGAGCACGGTGCCGACACAGACAATTGTCCCAATCATTACTATAATTACCTGGGACAGGCTTTTTGCCAGGATGACGGCCTTTGCGTCGGTTGGCATCAAAAGCATTATATCCCAGGTACCATTCTCCTTCTCTTTGACAAAAACAGCCGCTGTTAGAATAACGGCCAAGAGTGTGATAATCGACAATAGTTCAGCGAGGGCCATGAAATAGCTATAAGATGTATTGGGGTTAAAGAGTTTGTGGATTTGGATTTCTATCGGGGCAAGCGATAAAGTATCCTGGAAACGCATAAGTATATGCTGGATATAATTGAGCGCTAAATAGCTTTGTGCCGAGGCAGTTGAATCCAACAACAAATTGAGAACCGGATTATTCCCGGTATGAAATCGTTTTTCAAAATCACTCTCAAAGACAATGCCAACCATAATTTCTTTATTACGTATTGCGAGATTTAGTCTTTCCTGCGATGCAAAAAAGACAGGTTCTTGGAATTGTGGGTAGTGCAGATCTGATAGCATTTTATTGCTAATAAAGCCTGGTGAATAATCTACTATCCCTACGCTGACATTTCTTGCATCCAGGTTTATTCCATTACCTGCAATATAGACATCGAGTGTAAAGGAATAGAGCACTACAATCAATAGTCCGTAAGATCGCAGAAATTCTAACAGCTCTTTACGGATAATCGCCCAAAAGGCCCTCATGCGATCCTCTTTTTCAGTAACAGTGATCCAATACCAAGCAATATGATTGCATATCCCACCAAAATGAGAAGATAAAGCAGATTTTTACTGGCACTCAATCCATCTCCAACCAAAAAGACATCATAAAGAATATGCGTATAATACATTACAGGATAAATATGGGCTTCAATGACTGATTCCCCTTCCATTGAGCTAATGGGCATAAGCATCCCCGAGTAAAGAAAACCGGGGATTATGGTAACAATCAATGTTAATACATAGGCTACAATTTGGGATGATGTAATAATTGATACGAGTAGACCGACTGAAAGACTAATGATAATATATATAAATGAAGAGAAGGTATAGAGCAAGAAACTTCCACGAAATGGCACTCCAAATAGATATATGGCCCATAAAAAAAGAATAAAAATATTGATGCCATGAAGCAGTAATACAGGCAAAATTTTAGCAGCTAAAAATTCTATTTTTTTAACAGAAGAGGAATAAAAGTTGAAAATAGTACCATTTTCTTTCTCTTTGACAATGAGAAGCGCTGATAAAACGGCAGGGGCAATGAGTAGTACAAGGCCGATGACCCCGGGCACAATCATATCCTCATCACGCAGTGACTGGTTAAAGAGGTTGCGTGCATTGATTGTTATCAAGGCCCTGTCTACCTCGGAACCGGACCTTTTCATTATTGCATCGTATATTACTCCATTGACATAATTTTCAATGGTCTTTGCACGCGATGGAAATGAGCCGTCGATATAGACTCCGACCGAGGTCTTTAATCCTTTGAGAAGATGCTTTTCAAATGCTTCCGGTATAATAATTATCAGATCTTTTTTATCCTGCTTAATTAAGTTCAATGCCCTATTTTCAGAGAGATTCTTTACATCAGAATTAAAATATTTAGAGTGTTCAAATGTGCTGACGAGATCATATGAGACTTTACTTTGGTCATTATCAATAATGAGTGTTCGGGTATGAGTGACTTCCGTTTTGATGCCATAGCCAAAGAGTATGAGTAACATTGATGGCATAATATAGACCATTAAGATGAGCTTGCTGCGATAGATATCCAGAAGCTCTTTTTTGAAATATGCCTTAATAACCCCTATTCTCATTATAATACCTTCTTGTACCTAAGTTGAGCTATTAGCTGTTAGCCATTAGCGTTTAGCTTTGAAAAATCAGGGCATTACGTTAATTAGAAATAACGCCCAATAGGTGAAAGTTTGTAATAGCAAAACATCCTGTAATCATTAAACTAATAGCTAATCGCTTAATTTAAATTGTAGTAATCTAAAAAGATATCTTCAAAATTGTGTGCATCGGGGTGTATCTGATACAGATTTTTTACAGTATCATCAGCTATTTTTTTACCATCCCTTAATAACACTACCCGATCGCAAAATTCGGCCTCACCCATATAGTGGGTGGTAACCAATATAGCTATATTCCACTCTTTTTTCAGTCTTTGCAGCATCTCCCAGAATATGGCCCTTGCTACAACATCCACCCCGCTGGTTGGTTCATCTAAAAAGAGCACCACAGGTTCATGCATAATAGCCGCGGCTACAGAAAAGCGTTGGTTAATTCCCAGGGGCAAATCAGTGGGCAATGCATCCAGGTATGTGTAAAACCCCAGGGTATTGGCATGTTCTTTAATTAAGTCTAAAGCCCGTCTAGACTCAATGTGATGCATATTTGCAAAATAGCGCAGATTCTCCCTTACGCTCATTCCCTTGTAGAGGGCAAAGTGCTGGCTTACATATCCGATTTTCGCCTTGAGCATCTGCCTGTCATCAGGACTTTCAATCCTTTTCCCAAGCAAAAAGAGTTCACCCTCATCAATGGGCAAAAGTCCCAGAAGCATCTTTATAAAGGTGGTTTTTCCGGCCCCGTTGGCTCCAAGTAAGCCCAGTATTTCGCCCCTGTTTAATTCCATATCGATGTAATCATTTGCAACAAATTTTCCAAATCGTTTAGTCAATCCTTTGGCTTCCATAATAGTGGCAGGCACATCCTCATCTCTATCTTTATGGACAATCGAAATCTCAGGGATAGGGCCATATTTTTTGAGGAAATTGATAAAAAAGACTGCGTCAAGGGTTGGTTCTTTTGATTTAAGCTCTAAAGGTTTAAGAGAGTATGTATATCCGTGAATAGTGATGCTGTTTTCAAAAGGCTCAGGTGCGGCCTCATAACTGAAAGGTCGTACCTTTTCGACCAATTCCCCGGCCTTGCCTTTGTCAATAATCTCTCCGTCTTCAAACAAAAGAACTCTATCCATTTGGGTGGCTTCAGCCATATAGGCGGTGCTTACAATGCAAAGTGTCTTTTCCTTGGCAATAATATCATCTAGGATATCCCACAATTCCATGCGGCTGAGTGGATCGACTCCTGTGGTTGGTTCATCCAGAAGCAATAGCTTGGGACGATGCAGCAGTGTGCAAATAAGCGCCAATTTCTGCATCATTCCGCCGCTCAATCTGCCTGCCTGTCGCTCGGTAAAATCAGACAGCCCCGCCATATGCAGCAGGCGCTCCCTGTATGCCCTAAAGGCACTATCCTGTTTGATTCCACGAATATCGGCAAAAAAATCCAGGTGCTCATTCACGCCCAAATGTTCATATAAAATCAGACCAAGACCTTGCGGCATAAATCCAATACTGCCTTTAATCTTTTCAGCCTCTTTGGGCGAGCGGTAGATATGATTGTCAAATTCAATTTCTCCGTCAAAACTCTTGGCCCCGGCAATTGCGTGCATCAAAGAACTTTTACCGGCACCGTCGGCACCGATAAGACCGATGATTTCTCCTCCGGTTGCTTCAAGATTTACTGGTTTGAGCCCTGTTTTTTTACGATAGGTAACTGAGACTTTTCGTACCTGAAGCCGATTCATGATTGGCGTTTTTTATAGATCTCCCAGGATTTCGGAGCTTTCCGGCAATCCTTTTCCGTCCCTACTGATTACTCCAATGGCCGGAATTCCCAGTTTCAGATATGAATTAGGAGTGATTGGTTTCAGATGAACTGCGTACATTCTTTGAATACGATCGCTTTTGACACTTACTTCTTTGGGAGTAAACTCCGCTCGTTGTCCAATCCGTATCACTCTTGCCTGGATCGGCATATCCGGGAAACTATCCAAAAAGATAACTGCCTTATCTTTTAATCTGATTTTGCCGTTTTCAAGCGTATCCACAAACATTTTCAAGTAGAGCTCGTCAGGGTCTATCAATGTGGCTATTACCATCCCGGGAGCCAGGACCTCGCCGGTTTGCGCAACCTTTTCAATCACCACACCATCAATTGGAGATTTGAGGGTCAGCTCTTTTATTGTTGCCGATACTTCTCTCTTGTTTGCCTCCAGCGAAGCGGTTTGATTTCGTGCAGCCTCTATGTTTGCCTTTAACGCGTCAAGCCTTTTCAACTGGTTTTGGGCGATTTTGAGATCAGTTCCGGAGACATTAATTTTGTCATTACTTTGGCTTAGTCCTTGATGCAACGATTCAAGCTCGTTGATGTCATTATCAAGTTTGAGTCTGGCAAGTTCAAATGCATGTTTTGCTATGAGATCTTTTTCAGAAAGCCTTTTTGCGCGTGCAAAATCCTTTTTATCCTGTGTAATTACCAGATTCAGATTATCAATTGAGCGTAGTAGCTGCTCTTTTTGGGCAATGGCAATATCAACGCCTTTTTTTGCTTTTTCAATTGATAGAGGAATTGATACTTTGGCGATCTCATAGTCTTTTTGCAGGGCCTCAAGGCCCTTTTGGGAGGATTTGACGCCCTCTTCTATGCTTTCTAACTTGGCTTCAAGCTCATCGCTTTGAAGAATTGCTATTGTATTTCCCTTACGGACGCTTTGCCCCTCTTCAATCAAGATAGTTTTGATGCGTCCGGTGTATTTGGTATTTAAAGCGATTATATCTCCATCGATTCTGCCTGTACCTGCTATGAGATTTGGAGGTAATTGTGTTGGGTAAAGTTTCTGATAAATAAAGAAACCGGATAGCAAGATCAACGAAACAATAATTGTTCCGATAATATAATTTTTCATGGCTTCTCATCTTTGTGAGCATTCACAGGTTACAGATTAGGGAAGGCGAGATGGTATAATTTTCCAAGCTTCCATAATCCGGCTCGAGATGAGGAAGTCTATAATTAAATAGACCACTTGGCCAGCAAATAATAAAGATACTATGTTTATGCGCTGTTGAAAGTTGAGCACAAGCAAAAACGATACCAGAAATAACCGGATTCATTTCCCTGCTATCTCTAAGATAGGATTCGAGGACCTGATCATGTTTGACAAGGAGAGCATTTATTTATACTCAAAGGGTATTTAAAAACTGAAAGGCACTTTTTCTGGTTCAGCACGGCAAAAGCCTGTCAAAAGATAAAGACCCCGAGCAGGGTCTCTCAGAGGAAGGTATCTCAGAGGTTGAGCAAATCGCAAAAGTCGCCGGTCAGCCTATGCAGGTAAAATAAATATTGTGTGTATAGATAAAGATCCGGATAAAGATTCCTGGGTTATCAGATGGGCACTTATGCCGCTGCACAGCCCTCAAGGATCGAAGACATGACGGGGAATCTGGGACATTCGTCATTCCCGCGAAGGCGGGAATCCAGGGCCATTACCCGGTGTTTTTGAGAAGTTACGGAGATAAGACCCAATATATTAAAGTGACTATGAATCTTCTGGATATGATAAAGAAACCTCCTGGGGATTCAGATTCTGGATAATATCATGGGCTTCTTCCAGCCACCTGATTTTTTCTATGAAAGGCAATTTCGACATGCGAAGTAGTTGCGCCTTTTCGTGACCATCCCAGCCTGACTCCCAGAGACGTTCGGTCTCAGTGTGCTGTTCAGTCATGATCTCCGCTCTCACTCAGATCACTCAGTTTTTCAATATCATCAAGGTCCTTCATGCGTCCAGCCCGCTTTTTTAGAGTGATCAGATCATTCAGCCCGATTACAGTCGCCTCGATACCTTCAGATACTTTTAGACGTATGCTCGCCTTATATGCTTCCTTAAAAGAAATCTGTTCCTCGACAAACAGATCAATTTCTGTAGCAGGGTGATCCGAGCTCCAAAGTGAGAAGACTGTTAAACCTTTTTCCCGGATCCAGCTTTTCCGTTTCTCCGGGTCTGCGAAATCCTCATTCTCCACTTTCTCCCCCTTTATGGTCTTATGCTTCACTTCCAGTCCGGAGGGCTTACAGCCAGGCTTCCGGCTTGGAGACCCTAAAGCTCGGAGAGAACGCGGTTGGTGAATAGTATAGATTCAAAAGGATTTATGTGTCAAGTAAAGGAGGAATCCTGTAGCGAACGTAACCGTTATAACAGGATTAACTGATAAGCCGGTGTTCAAATTCCAGAACAGTGGTATTGTGTGTATGGATAAAGATCCGGATGGATTCAGAGTATGCCAAGGAAGCCAGTCTGCAATACTTCAAGCAGTTTCGCTGTCCGAACGGTGATGTTTTTCTGTACAAACCAGCGAAAGTGCCCGGCTCAGAAGGATAGAGTCGTCTGATGATAAATCCACGTGCTATAGCTGATTTTTCAACCAGACATTATAAGATTATTACGGTTGTTGTTGCAACATTGACAATGGCAATAGCAATACTGGCGGCCATGCCATCTGTTTGGCCCAGGGTATTTACCTCTTTGAATCCTGTCATGATTGATACCGACCCGGAGAATATGCTGTCGGCTGATGAGCCGATACGGGTGTTTCACAACCAGATGAAAAAAGAATTTTCGCTTTACGATATGGTTGTGGTCGGCATAGTCAACAACAAGAACCCGGACGGTGTGTTTAATCCGGAGACTTTGAGAAATATCTATGAGCTGACTGAGTATGCCAAGACACTCCGCTGGGAAGAAGACGGCCAGCAAGAAGGTGTTGTTGAGGTTGACCTGATTGCACCATCGACAGTGGATAATATAGAGCAGGCCGGCTTGGGCGTTGTGAAATTCGAGTGGCTGATGTCGCAGCCCCCCCAAACTAAAAAAGAGGCGTTAGCCATACGTCAAAAAGCTCAGCGGATGCCGTTTCTTAACGGTACATTAGTTTCCGAAGACGGTAAGGCAATCTGCATTTACCTGCCACTGACGCATAAAAATTTGAGTTATCGTGTTTATTCAGCACTTCAAAAGAAGATAGATACCTTTACCGGCGGTGAGGAGTATCACATCACCGGCCTGCCTATAGCGGAAGACACCTTTGGCGTGGAGATGTTCAGGCAGATGGCAATTTCTGCCCCGGCAGCAATGGCCGTCATTTTTCTGTTGATGTTTATTTTTTTCCGTAAACTGGTGCTTATTATCTCGCCAATGATTGTAGCTGTGGTGTCGGTTATTTTGACCATGGGGATGCTTATTATAGCGGGATTTCCTGTGCATATAATGAGCAGTATGATTCCCGTCTTTATTATGCCAATCGCCGTGCTGAACTCAGTCCACATCATCAGTGAGTTCTTTGAGCAATATCAGCAGACCAGAGATAGGCACAAGACAATTGTAAATGTTATGGATAAGCTATTTCTGCCGATGCTGTATACTTCCCTGACGACCACCGCAGGTTTTGGTTCTATGGCATTGGTACCTATTCCACCGGTGCAGGTCTTTGGCATCTTTGTCGCTATCGGTGTCATGTCCGCCTGGGCACTGACAATTATATTTATACCGGCCTATGTAATGTTTATAAAACCTGAAACATTGGAAAAGTTCGGCGCAGTTCATATTGAAGGTGAAGGTAGCCATATCTCGGCACTGGGCCGGTTTCTACAATGGTTAGGTATCGCAACTTACCGCTGGGCACATGTATTGGTGGTTGTTACAGTGGTCGTTATCATAGTTGCAATATACGGTATCAGTAAAATTAACGTCAACGACAACCCGGTAAAGTGGTTTACAAAAAATCATCCTATCCGAGTAGCTGACAGAGTACTAAATAAACACTTTGGTGGCACTTATATGGCATATCTGGCACTTTCCGCTGAAGATAAGAAATTTAGTCCTGAAGATTTTATTGATGATTTTAATAAGCATGCCGGCGCACAAGCTAAGAAACTGGAGACTGGTTTTCCGCAGGCAGCAAAAGTTTTTGCCGAGCTGCAGAGAATCGCTGCTGAGCCGGCAAAAACCGCACAAAGTCGTGCAGAGGCTTTTGAAAAAATCTCACATTTAGTAAATAAGAAGCTTGAGCAGGCCGAAGGAGATGCCATCGATGCCTGGGATGAAGCGAGTCTGTTTGTAGATCAGCAAAGACAGCGAAACCATGTCTTCAAAAATCCGGCTGTATTAAAGTATCAAGCTCAATTGCAGCAGGCGATGCTGAAGACACATATTGTGGGTAAATCGAACTCGCTGGCAGATATCATAAAAACTGTACACCGTGAATTACTTGAAGGTGAAGACCAACAGTTTCGTATCCCTGACACCTCTGATGCTGTTGCTCAATGCATGATTACTTTCCAGTCCGGCCACAGGGCCGGCGATTTATGGCACTTTGTGACGCCTGACTACCGCAAGTCCAGTATCTGGGTCCAGTTGAAAAGCGGAGACAACAAGGATATGACGAAAGTGGTGCAAGCGATTGATAATTATATTACCAGGAATCCGCCGCCGGTTCTTCTTAAATTCAAGTGGTTTGGGCTAACCTATATTAACGTGGTGTGGCAGAAAAAGATGGTGGTTGGTATGTTACAGGCATTTGCAGGCAGTTTTCTGATTGTTCTTTTGATGATGATAGTTTTGTTCCGCTCATCATTATGGGCATTGCTGTCTATGATCCCGCTAACAATAACAATTGGTTTTATATATGGGGCCGTGGGCCTGGTCGGCAAGGATTACGATATGCCTGTTGCGATACTGAGCTCGATGACGCTGGGATTGGCGGTGGACTTTGCAATCCACTTCCTGGTTCGGGGTAGAAGAATGTATTCATCGCTGGGTTCGTGGCAGAAGACGGCACCAATGGTCTTTGCTGAGCCGGCCAGGGCTATTACTCGAAATATAATTGTCATAGCAGTGGGCTTTTTACCATTACTTCTCGCTCCGTTGACGCCGTATAATACAGTCGGTACGCTATTAGCTTTTATGTTGGTGACCGCAGGTCTCGGAACGTTATTGTTACTGCCGGCTTTGATAAAGATTCTCGAAAAACGTCTGTTTGTTACAAAGAAGGTTATGGGGCCAACCTGTAATTGTAGTGCTTGTGTGATTTCGTCGGTTACATTAGTTTTATTGGTGACGATTAGTTTGTACCAATACGCTACGGTTGTTGGCTGGACAACTCTTACTTGGATTAGTGTAATAGCAATACCAGTTATGGCAACAGGTTGTGGATTGTTATCCCGCCGCGAAAAATGTAAATTATAAATGTTAAGAAGGAAACCAAAAATGACTGTACGAATATCTTTGATAATTTTAATGTGGCTGTGGTCTCTTGGCGGTTACGCTATATCTGGGTCGGCTGCTGCAAAGGCTGCTGATGTTAAAACACCAGAAGAAAAAATTCTCTCTGTTGACCAAATCGTAAATAAGACAAACTACGTGGCGTATTATGAGGGCATTGATGGAAGGGCCAGGGTAAAGATGACCATTACAGATAGTCAGGGCAGGCAGCGCAATCGCGAACTGACTATTCTTCGGTGGGATCAACATGATCCAAATTTGCCCAAAAAAGAGCAACGCAAGGATAGCAGTTTTTGCGGTGAGCAAAAGATTTACGCCTTTTTTAACCGACCGGCAGATGTATACAAAACAGTTTTTATGGTATGGAAACATCTGGATAAAGATGACGACCGCTGGATGTACCTGCCCGCCTTGGATTTAGTCAAACGCATCTCAGCAACTGACAAGCGAACCAGTTTTGTCGGGACTCACTTTTTCTACGAAGATGTCTCAGGTCGGAATATTAATGATGATGTCCATGAGCTGATAAAAACAACAAAGGACTATTACGTCTTAAAAAATACTCCCAAAGACCCAAAAATTGTCGAATTTGCGTATTTTGAAATGTGGATACATCGCAAGAGTTTCGTAGTTGTCAAGACCGACTACTACAACAATCAGAACAAGAAATATCGCAGCTATGAAGCTTTAGAGGTTAAGCAAATCCAAGGATATCCAACAGTAACAAAGTCAATAATGACCGACCTGCGAACAAAAGGCAATACCTTGCTGGAATACAGCGATGTCAAATATGACATAGGTATTCCTGAGTCGATCTTTACAGAAAGATATCTAAGGAAACCAGCAAAAAAGTATTTAAGATAATTTTCTTTACCAAACTGCGATATATAAGATTAACAGGTATAGTAATGATCCTGCTGCTATTAGGAGCAGTGGCTTATGCCCAGGAAGAACCCGCGCTGCCGGCAGGGTCATCAAACGGCCAAAGCCAGGAGGATCAGCCAACTCTTCCAAGTGGATTGGGGGCTGAACCTGCGGCCCCTAGTGACCTTGGTCTGGAGCCGTCACTGCCAAGCGGCCTGGAACCAGCCCCGTCTCTTGGCCCAACAGAAGCTGAAACGAAACCGGCCCTAGGACCCTGGATAGATATAACAGGCTTCTGGGAAGTACGCAGCGGCTATCGATTGCAAAACGATAAGTACGAGAAGGATGCCTCTATAGGCGAAACTAGGCTGCAGTTAGAGATGGAAAAAATGTGGAATGGCTTTACTTTCGAGGCTACTACCGATTTGATTTATGACTGGGTATCAGAGAATCATTCGGTATTTCTGGAAGAAGGCAGGGGTTTTCTGGATTTAAGAGAGGCAAGTGTCGCCTATTCGCCCTTTGACTTTATGGATTTGAAGCTTGGTCGGCAGATCCTGACTTGGGGAACAGGAGATCTGTTGTTCATCAACGATCTCTTTCCGAAAGACTGGCAGGCGTTTTTTATTGGCAGAGATACCGAATATCTCAAAGCACCTTCCGATGCTCTCAAGGCAAGCTTCTTTACTGACATAGCCAATCTCGACATAGTTTACACGCCCAGATTTGACTCAGACAGATTCATTACAGGCGACCGCTTATCTTACTGGAACGGCAGTCGCATAGCAGGAGCCGATTCTATCGTTCATACAGACAAGCCGGATGACTGGTTTGATGATGACGAGTGGGCACTGCGAGTGTCGAAAAATGTTGCAGGTTATGAGCTTGCTGCATACGGCTATTGGGGGTACTGGAAAAGTCCATCCGGCTTTGACACCTCAACATTCAGGTATACTTTCCCAAAACTCAATGTTTATGGAGCAAGTGCTCGCGGCCAAGTCGGCAAAGGCATTGGTAATGTTGAAATAGGCTACTACGATTCTCGCGAAGATCGATCCGGCGATAATCCTTTTGTGAATAACAGTCAAATCCGCTACCTGATTGCTTATGAACAGGACCTGCCGCAAATCGCCCCTGATTTTACGGTCGGTTTGCAATATTACGTTGAACAAATGCTGCATTATGGCGGCTATAGACGAACACTGCCTGCCGGCAATAAGGCAGATGATGAATATCATCATTTATTAACCTTCAGAATTACGAAACTATACTGGAATCAGAATCTTACCTGTTCGCTTTTTACTTATTTTTCCCCGTCTGACAAAGATGTGTATATGCGTCCGGATATAAATTACAAGGTTAATGACAACCTGGCAGTGGAAGTTGGTGCCAATGTATTCTGGGGTGATTATCCCCATACGTTTTTCGGACAATTTGAAGATAATACAAACATATACACTGCGATACGTTATAGTTTTTGAACGGCTCAAAGTTGGACCAAGATAGGGCAATTACAATAGCGCATTCAGGATTCCTCCGACCAGCAAGGCAGAAACAATCATAATAGCGGTAGATTTGATCAAATCCATAGCACCCAGCTCTTTGAACAAAACGACAAAGGTTGCAACGCATGGAAAATACATGGTCAGCACTACACTGGCCACAATAAGCTGCCCCATATCCAGCCCAAGCGGCAGCAGCATGCCAACAGCCACATCTTTTCGCAGAAAACCTACAATCAAAGAGGCGACCGCTTCCTTTGGAAGCCCCCATATTCCAACGATTACAGGAGCAGTAGCCTCACTGATCCAATCTATAATCCCCAAAACATACAAAACGTTTACAATGAGCACCCCTAACAATACAAAAGGGATCGCCTCGGTCAAAAAACTTCGTATCCTCATCCATAGTTTCTTTGCCAGGCTCCCAAAATACGGGATCCGATAAGGAGGGATTTCCATAAACGTCTCAGGTGTTTCGCCTTTAAGCACCTTATTGAGCAAAAACCCCAGCGCAAGCCAAACAATAAAGAGCGTAACAAAATAGATTCCAAGCCCCTTGATGCCATAGGGCCCTAACAAGGCAAATACCATGGAGGTTTGCGCCATACAGGGTACGACTATGGCCATCAGGGTCGCTGCAATAAAACGCTGCTTTTTGGTTTCGAGTATCCTTGTGCTCAGCGCACCCGGAACATTGCAGCCCAAACCCAGAAGCATTGGAATAATAGCCAGGCCGTGCATCCCAAGCTTATGCAAAACCGCATCGACCAGGGTTGCCAGCCTCGGTAAATAGCCGCTGTCTTCCAAAACACCAAGAACCAAGTAGAATGCAAACACATAGGGCAAAACCATGGCAAACGGAACATACAGACCGGTCGTCAACAGACCCATCGATTGGACAAAATCGATCTTCCCCTCTATCAAGGTCCCAACCAAGACATCATGGATGATGCCGCCTCCTCCCAGCACATTGCTCAAACCGGTCACTGCGGAAAGATAGAGTTCAAACAGGGGGTCGAAAAGGTAGGCAATCAGATTTTCGCCGATAAACCGGACCAGCCAAAAAACAAGCGCCAAAATTGACAGCGTGATCGGGATTCCTGTCAGTGGCTTGACGCTCAAATCCTCTAATTTTTCTAAAAAAGTATGTTTTTTGGGGGTTATTTTTTGAACTTCTCTGATAATCTTTCCAATTTCACTCCATCGGGCCTCTTCACCGTATTTATTTGCATGTGCCCTGGCCTCGGGGAGTCTTGAGACAAGCTTTTTTATCCCCTCTGCTGTTACAGCAACTGTTGGTACGACCGGAACATTTAGATAGGCTTCAAGTTTTTTTGCATCGATTTGAATACCCAAATGCCGTATTTCATCCCAAAAATTCAGTACCACAATGACCGGAATATTTTGCTCCAACAGTTGCAGTGTCAGATAGAGGTTTCGCTCCAGGTTGGTTGCATCTATTACATTGACGACCACATCCCCGACTTCAAGCATACGCACCGCAACCTCTTCCGCCTTTGATGCAGGCTCAAGCGTATAGGTCCCGGGAACATCGATGACCTCCACCAATCGGTCATCCAATTTCATTTTTCCTTTTTTGAGTTCAATCGTGGTACCTGGATAATTGGAAACCATGACGTTCACGCCGGTCAGCCTTGAAAATATGGCCGATTTTCCGACGTTGGGATCCCCCATTAGAAGTATTTTCATATCCAAGTCCTTATGTGTTTTATTCGGCCCCTAAAGGCTCTGTAACTATTTTCTTCGCCATATTCATGCCAATGGTTGCTTCGGTGTTGTCAATTTCGATGACAACAGGCCCGCGAAGGGGCTGTGCGGTTATCTTCCTAATGGTTTTACCGACCCTTATGTTTAGCGAAGCGAGTTTTTTTCGAAACATCTCTCCCTCTTTCAGCCGCTTTATAATTGCTTTTTGCCCTGTCTGCAGATCAAACAACGATACTTCCATGCTTTCCTCCTGAGAATTGGCACATATTTATGAGTCTGTTGATTTAGGATGTTTTCCAAAAGCACTTTTTATCAGGAATCCATCTGCGTTAACCAACCATCTGCACTTCTGCATGATGGCAAATGCACTGACCTGGATTTACGCAAGCCGGCCATTAATTCCTTCATGACCGTTCTGACGGCGTGATGAATTTTCGTGAAATTTTAGCTTTACACATAAAGTTATGATAACATAAATGCTCATGATGAGGATTTCATAACCCCCGAGGATGAAAATAATTGGTAGGGTGCGCTTTAATAAGGCGCCGGCGGTAACTACTCCATGAAACGAAAGGTTTTTTGTATGATATACAATGACTGATGGTATTATACACTCCGGTACAGTAGCTTCGGTTCGCGGCGGTGTGGTGGACGCATACTTCGTGCGGGAACTGCCCAAGATCAACAACCTGCTGGTGGCCGGGAAAAAGGATCAAATAATTATCGAAGTGGCACTGCACCTGGACAATCAGCATCTTCGGGGAATTGCGCTTACCCCTACTCAGGGTCTGGGAAGAGGAGACATTATCCGGGACACACACCGGCCCCTAAGAGTGCCGGTAGGTAAAATGACCCTGGGCCGGATGTTTGATGTTTTTGGTAACACTATCGACGGTCTGGAAACTCTGGAGGACACTGAACTCCGTTCCATCCATCAAAGACCTGTGAAACTCGCTGAGCATTCCACTAAATCGGAAATCTTCACCACAGGCATCAAGGCCATAGATATCCTGGCTCCTCTGGAAAGGGGTGGAAAGGCCGGTCTTTTCGGCGGCGCCGGTGTCGGCAAGACAGTGATCATCACCGAGCTGATCCACAACGTGGTAAAGCAGCATGAAGGCGTGTCACTCTTTTGTGGAATCGGGGAGAGGTGTAGGGAGGGAGAAGAATTATACAGGCAGATGAAAGAGGCCGGGGTGCTTGATCATAGCACCCTGGTATTCGGCCAGATGAATGAACCTCCCGGGGCCCGGTTTCGTGTAGGACATACGGCTCTCACGATGGCCGAGTATTTCAGGGACACATTCAAACAGGACGTTTTGTTGCTTATTGACAATATTTTCCGTTTTATTCAGGCAGGTATGGAGATATCCGGCCTTATGGGAATGCTGCCTTCCCGGTTAGGCTATCAACCCACCATGGCTTCGGAATTGGCAGAGCTGGAGGAACGGATCACCAATACCCGCAGCGGGGCCATCACTTCCATACAGGCCGTCTATGTCCCTGCGGACGATTTCACTGATCCTTCGGCGGTTCATACCTTTTCCCACCTCTCTGCATCCATAGTGCTTTCCCGAAAAAGGGCTGCCGAGGGACTGTATCCGGCTGTGAATCCTTTGGAATCCGACTCAAAAATGCTCAACCCCCTTGTGGTTGGCGAACGTCACTACCGGATCGCCCGGGAAGTCAGGAAAACGCTTGCCGTCTACGAGGATCTGAAAGACATCATAGCCATGTTGGGAATGGAGGAGCTTTCCAGGGACGACCGCAGGGTCGTATTCCGGGCCCGACAACTGGAACGCTTTTTGACCCAGCCCTTTTTTTCCACAGAGCAGTTTACGGGATTGCCGGGCAAAATGGTGAATCTGGTGGCTGCCCTGGATGGCTGTGAACAGATTTTGAACGATGAATTCCTGGGGACACCGGAGAATCTCTTATATATGACAGGCCCTATAAAAGATGCTGAAGACAAAATACGACAGCGGCACGAAGGCGAGGAGATAAAGCTGTACGAACAAGACGTGATGCTCAATGAAGCTTAGAATTCTCATTCCCACCGAGGTCCTGATGGATGAGGACGTGAACAGCATAGTGGCTGAAGGAATGGAGGGCAGTTTCTGCATCAAGCCGGGTCATATTGATTATGTCTCCGCCCTGGTTCCAGGATTGCTCTATTTCCGTCCCGCAAACCAGGAGGCAACTCAATACATCGCTGTTGACCGGGGCATTCTTGTAAAGCACGGTCCTGAAGTTCTGGTATCGGTAAGAAATGCCGTTGCCGGTGAGGATATTGGAAAACTGCATCACCTGGTGAGAGATCATTTCTTATCACTGGATCAGTGGGAGCGGAAAGTACGTTCGGCAATGGCTAAGCTGGAGTCGGACTTTTTGCGCCGTTTCATGGAGCTTTCATGACTAATCGATTGCAGGAGACAAAGAAGAAAACCGAAGACGTTCATCAGGATTTTGAGGAGGAGATCCGGTCAAAAGAGCGTCGCAAGCTTCGCGCCCTTCGGCAGGGCGACCTAAGTGTCTTTTTCGGACTGGGCATGTTCGGGGTGGTGGGCTGGTCGGTGGCCATCCCCGCCTTGCTTTTTACCGCTCTGGGGATATGGCTGGACTCGAAGTTCAAGAGGCCATATTCCTGGACCCTTACGCTGCTTTTTGCAGGGATCATCCTGGGATGTTTGAACGCCTGGTTCTGGGTATCCAAGGAGCGTAAGGAAATAGAACGTCAACGGAAAGAGGATACTAATGAACTGTGAAACGTTCGGCCTTTGCGGCATCCTCTCCGCATTCGGCCTTGGCATAGTTCTCGGTGTGATTTACTTCGGCGGTCTGTGGATCACGGTAAGAAAGATACCTCATGTGCTCAAACCACGCCGGTTGCTGTGGGGGAGCCTGGCGGTACGTCTTGCCTTGTGCCTAAGCTTTTTCTATGTGTTGCTTGACCATGACTGGCAACTGCTGGTTGCCGCAATGTTCGGTTTTCTGTCAATCCGCTTTATCTTGTTGTACCCGGCAAGCAGACCCGAGGTGATTGTATGGAAATAACCCCGGATGCATACATCTTGTGGCAGAGCGGCATTTTTAAAATCAATGTCACCATTGCGGTTACCTGGCTTATTATGCTGTTTCTGTTCACCTTTTCAGCGGTGATCACCAGACGCCTTTCTTCCGGAGAGCATCTTTCCAGATGGCAGAATCTGCTTGAGATTATTGTGAGCGGCATAGAGAGACAGATAAAAGATGCCGGCATAGAGCCGCCGCGGGACTTCCTGCCCTTCCTGGGGACCATCTTTCTGTTTGTGGCCATTTCCAACCTGTTGACTATCCTGCCCGGATATCTGCCGCCTACAGGATCGCTTTCCACTACTGCGGCCCTGGCAGGATCCGTTTTTGTAGCCGTTCCCTTCTGGGGTATCAGGCAGCAGGGCCTGACCGGTTATCTGACAAATTACACCAAGCCGTCAGTAATCATGCTGCCCTTTAACGTGATAGGAGAAATTTCACGCACCATTGCCCTGGCAGTGCGTCTTTTCGGAAACATGATGAGCGGCACCATGATAGCCGCCATCCTTCTCTCCGTTGTCCCCTTGTTTTTCCCGGTTGTCATGAAAGTCCTAGGACTTATAACCGGTCTTGTTCAGGCCTATATATTTGCCGTGCTGGCGTCAGTCTATATTGCAGCGGCAGTGAAAACCCAAAAAAGAACCGAAAGGAGGAAACAGTAATGGACAGTCTCGCATGGGTAGCAGTTGCTTCCATTGCTACAGCAGGCTTCAGTATTGGCGTCGGGGCAATCGGCCCTGCGCTGGGAGAAGGTCGCGCCCTGGCCCAGGCCCTGTCAGCGTTGGCCCAGCAGCCGGATGAGGCCAACACCATTACCAGGACGCTTTTTGTCGGCCTGGCCATGGTGGAATCCACGGCTATTTACTGCTTTGTCGTCTCCATGATCCTGCTTTTTGCCAATCCCTTCTGGAATTTTTTTCTTTCCAAGGCCGGAGGCTAAGCGGTGCTTATTGACTGGTTCACGGTAGTCGCCCAGGCAATAAACTTTCTGGTCCTGATCTGGCTCTTGAAGCACTTTCTCTACGCACCTATCCTGAGTGCCATGGACAGGCGAGAGAGGTCAGTAGCGGAGAGGCTTAAGGAAGCTGATCGGAGAATGGCTGAGGCCAAGGCAGAAGATGAAAAATACCGTGAAAAGGTCCTGAAATTTGAACAGGCAAAAGAAGAGCGCACCAGGCTGGTTGAGGAAGAGATAGAGAAGCTCAGAAAGGAGCTTCTGGCAGAGGCCAGGTCGGATACAGAGCAATCCCGCATTGCCTGGCAGGATGCCCTGGCAAGGGAGCAAAGGAATTTTATGGACCGGCTCAAGGGGCTGGTCAGCTCGGAAATCATACGCATTCTCCGGATGGCCTTAAAGGATCTTACTGATGAAGATCTGGGCAAGGCATTGGTCAGGGTATTTACCAGGCGCCTTGACACACTGAATAACAAGGACCGGGCCAGATGCGCAAAAATGGCACAGGAAGAGGAGATCAGGGTGGAATCGTCCTTTGACCTGGAAGATTCCCTTAAAAGAGGATTGACGCGTGTTCTGCGGTCGGTCTGCGGCGACAAGGCAGAGGTCAAGTATGAAACGGATACTGATATGGCTTTGGAGGTCCTCATACGCATAGGCGGCTTGCGACTTTCCTGGGGAACCGAAGAGTACCTGGATGCTCTGGAAAGAAATGTGTCCGACGTTATCACACAGGTTGCGGCACATACTCCCGTGGAAGGGGAGGTTGGATGAAAAACAGGGCAAAACAACAATTTTCTCCATGAATGGAAAACTCAAGATCCTTGGCGGGATGCTGGAGGAGACCTTCGACGCCTTTGAAAAAGGCGTGGAGCGTTTCTCACCGGAACTCTTTCCCCGGTATATCGGCCGGGCGACTTATATCGGCAAGGGAATCGCCCATGTAACCGGCCTGCCAGGAGTAAAGAGTGAAGAGGTGCTGGGCTTTCCAGGCGGGCTCAAAGGACTGGCTCTTAACATAGATCCAGGGAAAGTCGGTGTAGTACTTCTTGGTGATTATGGTCACCTCCGGTCAGGTGATGAAGTACAGCGGACCGACCGGGTGCTGGATGTACCGGTGGGTGAAGGTCTCATAGGCCGTGTGGTTGATCCCGCCGGGAAAGAACGAGACGAAGGGAACCCCATTTCCACCTACCATCGCAGACCCGTGGAACGGATCGCCCCCCGGATTATTGACCGCGCTCCTGTGACAATGCCTCTTCAGACCGGGATCAAAGTCATCGATGCCCTGATACCCATCGGCCGGGGACAGCGCCAGCTTATCCTGGGCGACCGCCAGACAGGTAAGACCGCCATAGCCACAGACACAATCGTCAACCAAAAGGACAAAGGTGTTCTCTGTTTCTACTGCGCCATTGGACAACGTACCTCCAGTATCGCCCGGGTTATTGCCAGACTGACAGAACTGGGAGCCATGGAATATACCACCGTGGTGATGTCTGAAGCCGATGATCCACCGGGAGTTCAATTCATAGCCCCCTATGCTGCCACTTCCATGGCTGAATTCTTCATGGAAAAAGGCAGGGACGTTCTGATCGTCTACGATGATTTGACCCGGCACGCCAGGGCCTATCGCGAAATTTCTCTGCTTCTGCGCCGGCCTCCTGGCCGGGAGGCATTCCCAGGAGACATTTTTTATATCCATTCCAGACTTCTGGAGCGGGCCACCCATCTCAGGGAGGAACTGGGCGGGGGGACGCTTACTGCCTTTCCCATTATTGAGACCGAGGGACAGAACCTGTCCGCATACATCCCTACAAATCTGATATCCATCACCGACGGTCAAATCTATCTCTCACCTCAACTCTTCCGAAAGGGTCTGTTGCCAGCTATAGACGTGGGCCTGTCAGTGTCACGGGTGGGAGGCAAGGCCCAGTTGCCGGCCTACCGCGCCGTGGCCGGGGACCTCCGTCTGTCCTATTCCCAGTTCGAGGAACTGGAGGCCTTTGCGCGCTTTGGTACCAGGTTGGACGAAGGAACCAGGAAGACCCTGCGGCGCGGCCGAAGGGTACGCTCAATCCTTAAACAGAAGCAGTTTGCCCCGGTACCGGCAGCAGAACAGGTGCTGATACTCCACGCCGTGAACCAGGGACTCCTTGACTCCATTGATGAAGAAGACATGGATAAGGCTGAAGGCATGCTGCGCCGGGCCTTATCAAACATTCCAGAAATCGCCGCCAGGATCGCACAAGGCGGGGAGTTGTCCAAGGAAGATCTGCATTTAATGACACTGATTTCAAGAAAGGCCATTGGTGAGGGTGTCTGATGGATACGCTTCAGGACCTGAATCGCAAGATCAAGAGCGCTAAGGATCTGCTAACGGTGGTGCGCACCATGAAATCTCTTGCCGCGGCCAGTATCCACCAGTATGAGAAGGCGGTTCTTTCATTGGAACATTATTACCGGGCTGTTGAACTTGGGCTTCGTGCAATGCTCCTCAATCACACGTTCAGGACGGACGAACCTGAGTCCAAAAGTATGGTGGCGTTTATCTTCGGTTCAGACCAGGGGCTGGCAGGACAATTCAATGACAGGATCATCGATTTTGCCGGCCGTGCCCTTGCAGGCCTGGACCACCGCAACCAGGATATCAGTTTCTGGGTGGCTGGAGCAAAGACGGCGGATCTCGTGGAAGAGTTTTTTGGCGGCTATGAAGAGCTCTTTTTGCTTCCTTCCTCAGTAGACACCATCACTACCCATGTACAGGAAGCAGTGCTGAAGCTTGAAGCCCGGCGCAGGGAGTACGGTGAAACCGGGTTGGCCTTGTTCTATAATGCGCCACTTACCGGTTCTTCATATAAACAGGAGATGCGGCCTTTGTTGCCTCCGGATGAGGCGTGGCTCAGTAACCTGGGAACCGGTCGCTGGCCCGGCCGCAGTCTTCCTTTTTATCGGACGGCGTGGCCGGAGATATTCCCTGCGTTGATTGGGGAGTACCTTTTCGTATCGCTCTTTCACGGATATGCCGCCTCCATGAGCGCAGAAAACGCTGCACGGCTCTCTTCCATGCACAGAGCGGAAAGAAATACCAGGGAGATGATAGAGGATCTGACATTCAGGCATAATTCCCTGAGACAGGAAAAGATCGACGAAGAACTCCTTGAAGTTGTTTCCGGATTTGAGGCCTTGAGATCGGAAGAGCAGTGGTAAAAAGTACATTTTTCCGCATAATGTCCTTGTATGTTCAAAGTTAAGCCAAAAATCATAAAATATATACAAACTAAGGCTGTTTCAGTTTAGACTTATATCATGAGACATCCGAGTAAAATGCCCTCTATGGTCTACGCAGACTCTGAAGGCCAGATATACGACTTGCCTGAACTCAAGATGGCAGGAAAGAGCGGCCGTGTCTTGTATCCGCTAGACCTTAAGGATCTCATTCCCCTGCCTGAGGGGAGTGAGCTTTTTGTGCTGCCTGATCGCCAGCCTGTGGGTTGGGACCAGGACCGGGACGAAATGATAGTGCTGGATGAGGATCCTGCCAATGCCAAAGGGAAAGCCCGGGCGGTTGCTGCTTTTATGGCCCCTGCCTATACCCAGACTGCTCTTGCCGCCTTCTACAGGTCAAGTTCCGATCTTCCTCCTCTGCCCCTCTTTGCTTATACTGCCGTTGGCTGGTGGAAGGGGTATTTCTGGGCAGCAGGCTTCAGGAGTGATCCTGATACACGCCAGGATTTTTCCAACTTTCGTCCTGAACAAGTCCGTAAAAAGACCATTGCCATGCTTAAAAAGAATAAGGAAAACCGGCTAATACAACACCTGGGAAGATGCAGTCTCACCTATGGGTGTCCTGCTGCAAAAAATCTTTTCCTGGGAAGGTGGGAGGCCCCTCTCCCCACTTCACCCATCTGTAATGCAGCCTGTCTGGGATGTATATCATTGCAATCAGGGGGCGTGCCTCCTGCCAGCCAGGACAGGATTACCTTTGTACCCACAGCAGAAGAAGTTGCAGGGGTTGCGGTCCCCCATTTTAAAAAGGCCCAGAGACCCGTGGTGAGCTTTGGACAGGGATGCGAGGGAGAACCTCTGCTTCAGGCAAAGCTGCTGGAGCAGTCGGTGATCAAGATAAGAGAGGAGACCAATAAAGGGACTATTAATCTCAACACCAATGCCAGCCTTCCGGAAAAAGCGCAAAGCCTGATTTCTGCAGGGCTTGACAGCATGAGGATCAGCATAAACAGTACTCGCAGAGACTATTATCATGCCTATTTCCGGCCCAAGGGCTATGATCAAAATGATGTGCTGGCTTCATGGAGGATTATGAAGGAGGCAGGACGCTTTGTCTCCATCAATCTGTTTGTCCTGCCGGGTCTTACGGATGAGATGGCAGAGATTGACCGGCTCTCGGACCTGATAGAGGAACTGGGCCTTGATCTCATCCAGCTCAGAAATCACAGCATTGATCCTGACTGGTATTTGGATGGCATCGGCTATGAATATACAGGTCACCGGACAGGGATAAGGGGTATGGTAACAATACTCAAAAAGCGGTTTCCCGAACTCCGGTTCGGCTATTTTAATCCATATTTGAGGTAGGATTAAGGCTGGTGTAAGATGGCCCGAAAATTTGCCTAAACAATACCTAAGGATTGAACAATGGACTACAAAAAGACACTAAGCCTTCCCAAGACACGCTTTCCAATGAAGGCAAATCTCGCTCAGCGGGAGCCTGAAATGCTCAAGCGCTGGAAGGCCATGGACCTTTATGGGCAACTGAGAGATCAGGGAAAGGGACGTCCCCTTTTCATACTTCATGACGGTCCTCCCTATGCAAATGGCCGTATACACCTGGGTCATGCGATCAACAAGGTCCTGAAGGACATAATCGTAAAATCTCAACATATGATGGGGTTTGATACCCCGTATATACCGGGTTGGGACTGCCACGGGCTGCCCATCGAGCATAATGTGGAGAAAGACT
Organism: Deltaproteobacteria bacterium; assembly: GCA_030262715.1. Lineage (GTDB taxonomy): Bacteria > Desulfobacterota > Dissulfuribacteria > Dissulfuribacterales > UBA3076 > UBA3076. The sequence continues at coordinate 5,166 of JAJSZR010000009.1, read as the reverse complement.
TGGGATCCAAGAGGTTTGAGATGAGCAAGTTGGCCGTGCGTAAAGCGTGCCGGCGATATGCGGAAAAATTCGTACGCATACAGAAAGAAGAATTCTCAAGACTGGGAGTATTGGGGGACTGGGACAATCCTTATCTCACAATGACCTATGACTACGAGGCCTCCATCTGTAGAGAGTTCTGCCGTATATTTATGGATGGCCATGTTTTTAAGAGTAAAAAACCGGTCTATTGGTGTCCTGCCTGTGTGACTGCCCTGGCAGAGGCTGAGGTAGAGTATGCCCCCCACAGGTCTCCTTCCATTACGGTAAGATTTGCAGCCGGGGATGTCCTCAATCAGTGGCTTGAACAGCATTTTGGAATGCTCGCCGGTCCTGCCTTTATGCTCATCTGGACCACCACTCCCTGGACTCTGCCTGCCAACCTGGCAGTGGCACTGTACCCTGACTATGACTACGTGGCTGCTGAGGTCCGGGTTGGGGGGGCAAAAGAAGTCTGGATACTGGCAGAGGGGAGGCTGCTTTCTACTTTGATTGCCGCCGGTCTTGAGCAGAAAGATGCCAGAGTCCTTGGTACATTCAGGGGCGGAGATATTGAAGGAATGCATGTAAAGCACCCATTCCTTGAAAGGGATAGTCTCCTTATTATCGCCCCTTATGTCACGCTGGATACAGGCACAGGCTGTGTTCACACAGCTCCGGGCCACGGAGCGGATGACTATGAAAGCGGTATTAAATACGGCCTTGATATCTATTCCCCTGTGGATGACCACGGCAGGTTTACATCAGAGGTAAAGGAATTCGCAGGTGAAAACATCTTTAATGCAAATGACAAGATTGTTGAAATGTTGCGGGATAAGGGCAGTCTTGTGGCTCATGAGACCATTGAGCACAGCTATCCCCACTGCTGGCGCTGCAAAAAGCCGGTAATCTTTCGAGCGACCGCACAGTGGTTTATCTCCATGGATGCAGGGGCGTTGCGTGAAGAGGCCCTGCGCGCCATAGAGACAGTCAAATGGATCCCGGAATGGGGAAAAGAGCGTATTTACGGAATGATAGAGGCCAGGCCTGATTGGTGCATTTCCAGACAGAGGGCCTGGGGTGTCCCCATAACGGTCCTTAATTGTGAGGATTGCGGAGAAACTGTAATGGACCAGGCAATAGCGAATCACCTGGTAGAAATCTTTGAAAAAGAAGGCTCTGATACATGGTTTGCAAGGGAGGCAGAGGAATTCCTCCCTCCTGGGACTGTCTGTCCTAAGTGCGGCGGTACAATAGTTCGCAAGGAAATCGATATACTGGATGTCTGGTTCGATTCAGGGGTGAGCCATGCAGCGGTCCTGGAGACCCGGAAAGGGCTTTCCTCTCCGGCTGCCCTTTATCTGGAAGGAAGTGATCAGCACAGAGGATGGTTCCAGAGCTCACTTCTTACCAGTGTGGCAACCAGACACCAGGCACCTTACGAGGCAGTGCTTACCCATGGTTTTGTTGTGGATGGGGAGGGGAAGAAGATGTCCAAGTCAGTGGGCAATGTTATCCCACCGGCTGATGTCATCAAGAAATATGGAGCAGAGGTGCTGAGGCTCTGGGTCTCAGCAGAGGACTACCAGGATGACATAAAGATCTCAAACGAGATACTCCAGCGCCTGACTGAGGCCTACAGGAAGATCCGCAACACCATCCGTTATCTCCTCAGCAATCTGTCTGACTTTGATCCGGAAAAGCACTCTTTGGATTTTGACCAACTGGAGGCCCTTGATCGCTGGGCCCTGGTGAGGCTTGGAGAAATAACTGAGAGGGTCAAGTTTGCCTACAAGGAGTTTAAGTTCCACGTTGTATTCCACCAGATACAACAGTTCTGTATAGTTGACCTGAGCGCCCTCTACCTGGATATCTTAAAAGACAGGCTCTACTGTGAGCATCCGGAGGGCCGTATCCGTCGCTCCGCCCAGACAGCCATCTATCGTATTGTCCATGATATATTGCTTCTTATGGCCCCGATACTTTCATTTACTGCCGAGGAGGCCTGGAGCCACTTGTCCGGTGTTGAGACTGAGAGTGTTTTTCTGGCTGAGTTGCCTGACCCCCCGCCCATTTCCATTGATAAATCGTTCAATGCTGAATGGGAACTCCTATGGCAAATCCGGGGAGAGGTTACAAAGGCACTGGAGCTTGCCAGAAAGGAAAAACGGATAGGCCTTGCCCTGGATGCCAAGGTCCTGATAAATCCTTTGGAAGATATGGCAGACTTTCTGGAAGGACATAGGGAAATACTAAGGACTATTACCATTGTCTCCCAGCTTGACTTGAGCGAGGAATTCGATCCAGGAGATAGTGCTGTATGGCAGAGCGATGAGATAGAAGGGCTTGCTATCAAGGTCATCCAGGCACCGGGTGAAAAGTGCGCCAGGTGTTGGACATGGAGTGAAGATGTGGGCAAAGACCCTTCATGGCCTGATGTGTGTGGCCGATGCGCAGGAGTATTAAGTGATTTGGTGATTGAGTGAATTTGCTGGGCATCCTTCATTTTGTAGTTTACACTTTTTCAACATAGACGGATGCCAGCCATTAGCCATTAGCCATTAGCTATTAGGTAAAAACTTTGTACAAAAACGGGTTATTAAGCTAAAAGCTAACCGCTAAAAGCTAACCGCACAGCTCTAAAAATTTGGTGATTGAGTGATTAATTGGTCTTTCAGTGATTGGTGCCGTGACCGGTTCAAGCCCTATCTGCTTTTAGTGGCCCGTTTTTTGGGATGGCTCGGTCTTTCTCCAAATATGGTCAGCATCATAGGTCTTATTGCCTATGGAGCAAGCGGCCTAGTACTTGGCATGGGGCATCCGGCTGCTGCCGGTTGGCTGCTTGCCGTATTCGGGCCTCTGGATGCTGTTGACGGACTGCTTGCCAGGGAGCAGGGACAGGTCAGTCCCTTTGGCGCCTTTCTTGACTCAACAGTGGACAGGTATGCTGAATTCTTTCTCTTTTTGGGGCTGATGGCCTATCTGATGCTACACAGGCAGGGCGGGTTGGTCGAAGCGGCCCTTGTACTTGCCGCAATGACCGGGTCTCTCCTTGTCAGCTATACCAGGGCAAGGGCTGAGGCCCTGGGCTTTAGCTGTAAGGTGGGAGTCCTTACCAGGTTTGAACGTCTGTTTCTCTTTGCTGTGGGCCTTATCTTCGGATGGATTTATCCAATCCTGGTAATTCTTGCAGTCTTTACACATATAACCGCCCTTCAGCGCATTATTTACGTATACAGACAATCAAGTGATTAAATCACAAAATCACAAAATCACAAAATCACCAAATAAAGGGGCTCTTTACATAGTAGGCACTCCCATTGGCAATCTTAAAGACATAAGTATAAGGGCCAAAGAGGTCCTAGGCCAGGTATCTCTTGTCGCGGCAGAAGATACAAGGAGTACCAGAAAGCTTCTTGCTCATCTGGGCGTCAAGGCCGGCCTCTTGAGCTGCCATAAGCACAATGAAAGGACCAGCGCCAAAAAGGTCATTACCTTGCTTGAAAAAGGGAAGGACGTGGCTCTGGTATCAGAAGCCGGCACCCCTGCACTCTCAGACCCGGGTGCAAGCCTGGTAAAACTCGTCAGGGAGTCAGGCTTTGGCGTAATTCCAGTACCAGGGGCATCTGCCGTTATTGCGGCATTGAGCGTGGCAGGCATGCCGGCAGGCTCTTTTTTTTTCGCCGGTTTTCTTCCGCACAAGCAGGCTGAGAGAAGAAAGACCCTTGAGCAACTGGCAGAAATCCCCCACACGATTGTGCTCTTCGAGGCACCCCATCGCCTGCCTGATACCCTGGAAGATATTCTGGGCATTTTAGGTGATAGACAGATGGTAATGGCCAGGGAGCTCACAAAGGTACACGAAACTGTGATATCCGGCCCAGTATCAGGTATTATAGAGCAGGTTTCAAAGGGGAGTGTGAGGGGTGAGATTACCTTGGTGATAGAAGGGGCAGAGGAGATAAGACATGGGAGATCCTGCCATGATCCGGAGGCAGTGGGAAAGGTGCTTCAGCACCTGATTTCGGGAAAGAGCGTGTCAGTCAGGGATAGTGTGGATCTTTTGGTCCGGCTTACCGGAATGACTAAGAGCCAGGTATACCCGCTTGCCCTGGAGATTAAACAGAAAGACAACGAGTCCGAGGGGTTGCCAGAAGATTGATTACTATGCAGGAATCAAATTACATGAATCACCCCGATCACCAAATCACCCGATCACCAAATCACCCAATCAAAGTGGTTGCCATAATCCCTGCACGTTTTGGCTCATCCAGATTCCCGGGGAAACCCCTTGCAAAGATTCAGGGCAGTCCCATGATTCTCCATGTGTATGAAAGGGCATTGAAGGTCCCCGGCATTGACCAGGTAGTAGTGGCAACTGATAATTCGAGGATTGCGGAGTGTGTAGAAACAGCCGGTGGAACGGTTTTTATGACAGACCCCGGTCATCCTTCAGGGACCGACCGGATTGCAGAGGTGGCAAGGTTTCTTGAACTTTCAGATGATGATGTCGTGGTTAATATCCAGGGAGACCAGCCCCTGCTTGATTCGCAACCAGTAGTTGAAATTATAAAAATGCTCCTTAAGGTGCCTGATTTTGCCATGACAACTCCTGCATGTCCTCTTGAGGCCCGGGAGGCCCTTAATCCCAACCGGGTTAAGGTGGTCGTGGACAATAACGGGAAGGCCCTCTACTTTTCAAGGGCCTTAATTCCATACTATAGAGACGCTGATACAGGGGAAGACCTGCCCAAAGGATCAGGTCATCACTATCTCAGGCATCTGGGTCTATACGCCTATAGACAGAATTTCCTTCAGACCTTTGTTAATCTTCCTCCTGGGAGACTTGAACAGATAGAACGACTGGAACAGCTCAGAGCCCTTGAGAACGGCTATTCGATCGGAGTAGTAAAAGTAGCGAAGGCCCCACTGGAAGTAGATACGCCAGAGGATCTTGATGCGGTCCGTTCAGCCCTTGCAGGGAATTCGGTTATTGCTTCTTGTGTAAAGATGTGATTCATTGGCCATATTTGGATTGTTTCAATCCACGCCCCCGCGCGGGGGGCGACCAACGTTTTGTGATAGATAAAAACGGCAGAATTGGTTTCAATCCACGCCCCCGCGCGGGGGGCGACGCATGTCAGGATT
>JAJSZR010000008.1 GCA_030262715.1 Deltaproteobacteria bacterium | reverse complement strand
GTAATCAAGATCCCTGGCAGTATATCGCTCAAACGATAGCCCTTGGTAGAAAAGGCCTCGCTCCTTCCATAATCCCAGGGTAGAAATAGAGGGGGGGAGTGAACGGTTACTGTCTTTGCGAGGGAGGTACGACCGAAGCAATCTCCTGAAAATACAGGGATTGCTTCGTCGCTCGTTCCTCACTCCTCGCAATGACAGCTTGGAACTGAGGGTTTTCATTCAGTCTCTAAGTAAATGGACCAAAGTGACACCTTAACTCTAGACACTTAAAACTTTAGTTCACTTAAGGCACTATTCCGGTTTATCCGGGTTAGGACCTGGCAAAAACGTATTACAAATAATTGTAAAGTCAACGTAAATGTGCTTGCAAAGGCAGTGAGCCATGTTTATGTTACAAACGTTACAGGGGTTACTTAAAAAAGCTTTCTTCCTTGGGACTTCTCCTTTAAGGACTGATATTTTATAATATAAAGGGGATTATATGCCATCCATAATAAGTTCGCTTGCATTCCTTACCATAGCTGTGGCCTTTGTGTTTCTTGTAATTTATCTCGTCAGGTTGTCAAAGAGTATCCAAGGCACGTTGAGGAGCTTGGACGAGGCATTATTCAAAAGCCAGGCTGCTATTGACAACACGTTGACTCAGTTTAATCCTGTAGTTTCTAAGCTGTCGGAACTGGAGGATACAGCTCAGGGGACCTTGAGTGAGATAAACCAGCGTCTGGCTTTGATAGAGAATGAGTTGACGCCTCTCCTTGGAGAACTCAGGAATACTGCCAAGGCCTATCAGGACCTTGGAAGGACTTTCGAGAAGGATCTTCCCCCGATTTTGGATAATGTTCATCAAATTAGCGGGGATGTCCGGGATTTGACCGGTGATATTAAGGTCAAGGTTCAACAGACACAGGATTTCTTTGAGGCTGCACGCGAGGCAGGCGAGACCGTCCGGGTTGCAACAGGCATTGGCAAGTCGGGGCTTTCCGGGTTAGCTGTGCAGGTGGCAAGTATTGCTACCGGCATGAAAACGTCTTTGGAATTTCTTTCCGAGAACCTTAGATTTAAAGGAGGTAGCAAGAAATGAGCAATAGTGAAGGTCGTTATTCCGCAGGTTGTGTGGCCATAGCATTCTTACTGGGAGGTGCCGTCGGAGCCGGTTTGGCCACGTTACTCACTCCTAAAACAGGTCCTGAAGTAAGAAGCCGGATAAGGGAGCAGGCCTATGCAGCCCGTGGTGAGGCCTATAGGGTAGCAGATGATGTCCGTGAAAAAGCCGATGCTCTCCTTGATAAGAGCAAGGATCTGATCGAGCAAAAGAAGGCCGTCTTGGAATCTGCTTATGAAGCAGGTAAAGAGGCCATGGAGCGGGAGAAAGAACGCCTCGTTGCCCGCATGAAGCATGAAAAGGGTGAAGAGGGTGAAGAAACATCCTCGGAGAAGAAAGAGGCTTAAGACTTATACCTAAGTTGAGCGATTAGCTGTTAGCTGTTAGCGATTAGCTAAAGGCTAACAGCTAAAGGCTAACAGCTATTCTTTACATCCCCACACCCTTTGCCCATCCAAGCTTTTCCCTTAAAATTGTGAAGTAGTCCCTAAGCGGGGACTTTATGAGTTTCAGGTGCCCCTTGGCCTTTTGCACCTCAACTCGATCTCCTTCATTGAGTTCGTGGCCTACCTGGCCATCTACTATTAAGCTGATCTTTTCCGTGGCATTTCTGAGTTGTATCGCCACCTTCATCTGACCTGGTAGTATAAGGGGACGTGCATTCAGGGCGAAGGGACATATTGGGGTCAGTATAAAGGCCTCGATGCCAGGGTGCAAAATAGGGCCGCCGGCAGAGAGGTTATACGCAGTGGATCCGGTTGCAGTGGAGATGATCAGGCCATCACCACGGTATGTAGTGAGGAATGAGCCGCCAGCCCAGGTAGGAAGTGTAATAATTTTGCCCAGAGGACCTTTGCTGATCACTGCTTCATTGAGTGCATAGTAAGTTAGGCTTTTACTATCAGACACTTTTACCGTAACCGAGAGTATTGCTCGCCTGTCCAGCTCGAGAGTTCCTGATATCAGGGAATCCAAGGCCTGTTCCATCTCGTTCATGTGGATCTCAGTAAGGAATCCCAGGCCCCCCAGGTTAATGCCCAACAGAGGAATTCCTAGCTGATACGCCTTTCCAGCCACATGTAGCAATGTGCCATCTCCACCCAGCACCACTATGGCCTCGGCCTGAGGATCTACCTGCCCTTCAGTGACAGAGATCCCGCGCCTTCGGAAAAGCTCTTCCATGACCTCTCTGATCCTCTTTGGGAGTTTGGTCTTATGCCTGACAATAAGGCTGATGTGTTTGAGCATAAAGTCTCTTTACGGGCCTACTCTTACGAGCACATATTCTTCCGAATTCATAAGTTTTTTGGCCACATTAAGTACTTGATCCGTAGTTACCCCATCTATTTTCCGAACATATTCCGACGCGAAGTTATATCCAAGACCATAGAGCTCATTTAGAGCCATGTCCATGGCCTGGGCCCTGTTGGTTTGAAGGCCTATCTCATGGGTTCCGATAAGCCACTTCTTTGCCCTTTCCAGCTCATCATCAGTCACACGGTCCCGTGTTACACTGTAAATTTCCCGCCACAGGCCCTTTAGAGCCCTGTCCTTTTTCTCAGGCGCACAGGCAATGTAAGAGGCAAAGGATCCATAGTCCAGACCAAGCCCCAGGAATGAGGTCACGGAATACGCCAGGCTTTCCTTGTCCCTGAGATTAATGAACAGGCGGCCGCCTTGACCTGAAAGTACCGCATTCAAGGTTTCAAGGGCATAGCGTTCAGGGCCGTTGAAAGTAGTTCCTGGGAAACCGAGAACAATGTGCACTTGCTGTTTTTCCCTTTTCAGGGTCAGAATTCTGGGTGCGATCAGGGAATTCGGTTCAGGAGGTGTGGAAAGTGATATCTCCGATTCCACCGACCAGGCACCAAGCATGGTCTCAATGCTCGCAATGATTTCTTCAGCACGAATATCTCCAACTATAGAGAGCACTCCCCTGTCAGGTGTTACAAAATACCGATAGGTCTCAAGCAGATTTTTTGAACTGATAGCTTTGATGACAGAGGCCTTGCCCAACGGGTTCATGCCATATGGATGGGGCGAGAAAAGCAGACGACGAAATTCTCTTACTGCAACTCCAGGCAGATAATCATCCTGACGTTTAAGCTCTGCCAGTATCAATGGACGGAGCTTTTTTATTTCTTCAGGTGGGAAAGTGGGAGTGAGCAGGATCTCAGTGAAGAGGGCAAGGCCCTTATCCAGGTTTTGACTCAAAAAACGGCCTTGAAGTCCGAGGGTATTCTGACCGGAAAAGCCGCCAATATTACCACCCAAGCCTTCTATCAGTTCGGCAATACCCTGGGCGCTGTTGGCCTTGGTTCCTTTTGTCCAGGCCTTTGCGAGGAAGTTGAAGAGACCGTTGGTCTTCTCACTTTCGTATCTTACTCCTCCTGGGAACACCAGTGCTACACTGACAGTAGGTACTCCCGGGGCCTCTTGGACAAGGACTGTGAGGCCGTTGGAAAGGCTAAATCTCTTGACATGGTGGATAAGAGTGTCGCCATCATACTCTATTCCCTTGGCCAGGAGTTCTGCCTCCTTGACCATCACAGCCAGTTCCTGGCTCGTGAGCTCAGGCAGGCGGTCCTCAGGCATTACCATGGCCACATTGATGTTTTCCTGTCTGAAAATCTGCCCGGCAACCTGCTGGACATCCTGGGCCGTCACCTCCCTGACTTTCTCAAGATAGAGCTTTTCTGCATGAGGGTCCTTTGAAAGGGTCTCAAAGACACCAAGTTTTCTTGCTTCTCCTTCCATGGTCTCCTGGCTGTAAACAAAGTCAGTCTCTACCTGGACTTTTGCACGTTCCAGTTCTTCCTCAATGATTTCTTCATTCTCCAGGCGGAAGATCTCATGGAAGATCTGCGGCAATGCCTCCTGGGTCTTTTCCGGATCCAGAGAGGCAGTGATCTCGAAAATTCCCGGTCCTGCCGTTGTAAATGCAGCCGCATCAATATTATGGACCATCTGCAAATAATTTCGTAGAGATGAGGTGAGACGCGAGCTCTCCCCTTTTCCAAGCAAGGCAGCTAGAACATCCAGGGCAGGTACATCCGGGGCGTTGAAGTTGGGCAGCCCTGAAAACGCTATAGTCAGGTAGCCTTCCTGGATTTCCATTGCCTCCATGGCGATCCTTGGGGCGTCCTGCCGTGGCTCTGATGGATACGTGAATTCTTGAGGCCCTTTTTTGGTTACTGATCCGAAGGTGTCCTGGATACCGGAGAAGGCCTGAGATGCCTCGACATCTCCAACAACAACAACGGCTATTTGTGAAGGTCTATACCTCCTTTCCATATAAGCCAGGATATCTTTGCGTCCAAAAGACTTGACCGTCTCAGGATAGCCGATTACGGGGAATCCGTATGGGTGTGCCTTATATGCTGTCTCCATTAATAATCTGGAAAGTCTTGTCTTTGGCCTGTCGTCTCTCATCCTTATTTCTTCAAGCACGACCTTTTTTTCTCGCTCTAACTCCCCTGGATCAAATGATGAGTGAAATACCGCGTCAGAAAGTACGTCCAGGGCATTGTTCAGGAACTGTTTTGGGACCACGCAGTGGTAGACTGTATAATCAAGAGATGTGTAAGCATTAATGGACCCTCCGACAGATTCTATTTCCTTTGCCACTTCTCCAGGCCCTCTTTTTTCCGTGCCCTTGAAGATCATGTGTTCAATCAAGTGTGTAATGCCTCTCTCCTTTTCGGTTTCGTATACACTGCCTGCCTGGACCCACACCTGTACGGCTACCACAGGTGCACGGTGGCTTTCTTTCACAATAGCAGTAAGTCCGTTAGAGAGCCTGGACTTGTTTAGCCCGGGAATAAGTTCCCTTGCCAGAGAGCCAAAGGGCATGATGAGGAGAATTGAAAAGGTGAACAGCAGGCACAGAGTAATAGTTTTACTAGTTAAGAGCATGTCAGGTTCTCCTTGGAGGATGCTTTTATTTCAATATTTAAATCAACAAGATAGCTTGGACCTTAAGTGTGAATAGCCATTCAATGAAAGCTTGACACAGTAAATGAATTTTGGTACAGACCAAATGGTTATTAGTTTTTTACTTTAGGACACAGTTTAATCTTTTTTATCGCCTTTTTTCTGTGATGCAAGCTTTTTTGAGATTATTTGTATTAAAAGAGAGGCGATGAGTTCATCTTGCAGTAAAGTTGGCAAAGTTACTAATAGTTTTTTAGGCGAACATGGTCACTTAATGATGCATGATATCATAGAGGCCAAAATTACGTAGGCTCGGCACTTGTGAATGGTGTGACCGTGTCGGTCATGAGTACCTTGGTGAGAGAGAGGTAAATATCTAACTAGAAACTACTAAAAAAAGGAGGTATTAAAATGGCAATAGGTGATAGTGTAAAGCCTGATGAAACAATAGATTTAAAGGGTTTAAGTTGTCCTATGCCTCAACTGAAGATGAAAAAGAAGCTGAAAAGTATGGAATCAGGTCAAATATTATTGGGTATTGGTTCTGATCCAGGGACAAAAAACGATTTGCCTGTAATGTGTAAAAAAGACAAGCATGAATATTTGGGTTGTGACGATTCAGGAGATGGTTCATTCCTCTTCTATGTGAAAAAAGGAGGTTAGTAGAGATGCCTGAAGAAGAAAAAGACATAAATAAGTTGGGAATATTTGTGACAAATCCTCATCAAGAGACCTGGCGTCATTTAAAAGGAATTGTGAAGGCTGTCCAAAAAGCAGGCAAAAAGGTAAGGGTCTTTTTTACTTTTAAGTCCGTTCATCTTGTTCAACAGCCCGATTTTCCAGAATTTTCAAAGACGATCCCAGAAGAAGACTTTGCTATTTGTCTTGACAGCTATACATGTGAAGGATTCGACGGTGTTCCAACTGGATTGACAGAGAAACAAATGCGCACACAGGCCTACCATGGAGAAATCGTTGATGTATGTGGCAAGTATATCAGCTTATAGGAGGTAATAATATGTCTGTTTATAAATTTTTGTTCCTGATTCCCAACAAGATGTATATCCCTGATGCTATGCGTTCTACCTTGGGGGTAGCAGTGGAAAATCATTATGGTTTTGCAGCTATTTTACATCAGAAAATGCCTCCAATCACAGAATATATGGCAGAGAATCTCGAGTGGTCGCGTGATCTGGAAGGCGATGCTTTTTGTGTAGTTGATACTGTGGATGAGGAGGCCAAGAAATACAATGTAGATGAAGTTGGTCTTACCTCTATTACTCTGGAAGAATTGAGCAAAATGGCCCTTGAGGCCGATTACGTCATAGCTTATGGACTGCCCTATCAATTGCGTGAACTGCCAAGTATGTGTGCTGACAGCAAGACCGTTGAAAGTGCTAAAACTGAGTAAAAAAGGAGTAGATTTGATGAAGCTCTTATATTTATATCGTTTTAAGCCTACAGAAGGCGCTGGAGAAGAAGTGACAAAAAAGTTAAGTGAGATGATGAGCAAAGATAATGAAGTTATGGAAGTTAAGCTTTATGAAGAAAATCCTGATTATGATAAGGTCGTTGACATGATTTGGGAAGCAGATAAGGTAATTAGCTGGTGGTAAATTAAAAGATATATCTATAATATTATAAGCCCCTGCCGGTAGATTCCGGCAGGGGCTTATTTTGTAAATAAACAATTCTTAATCAACCCACTTATTCGGTCTGGTATCTATAGCTTGCAGATGCCGGACGCCAGACGTGAATAAGAAACATTTTTTAATTATCTTGCACCTTCAGCAATATCTTCAATATCCTTAAGATAACTCGTGCTCAAGTTTTCGAACATTGTGATTACTCTTTTCAATAAATCTTCCTTTTCCGCCTCATTTGGTTCCTTATTATTCGCGGCGCAAAAGCTGGCTTTATTCCCATAATAAGCGGATAAAATGTTTGAAACGATAATCATGGTCATTAAGCGTTGATCGGTCATCTTTGCCTCCTTATGTCTTGTAAAGTTAATAAGAAATCGCCTTTTTACGATCTGGACCGAAGCGGCATTTCCAACTACCGATATCATATTTTGTAGCACCGTTTTGATCTCCCTGTCAATGGCGTATCGTGAAAAAAGAGGAAAAATAGACGTCTTGGCCTTTGGGGAGACTTTATGCCTTGCTGGAAAGCAATTCAGAAAGGAGGTGGGCTAAGGCCCTGCCGCGGAAAAGCAACCCTGAATCCGTGACGGTTACATAAATTATTTCACAGCACTTGCAGGCTGAGTTTATCGCAGTATATTACTGATTGAGTAATCACTCTTTTATAAAAGCAATGCCTGAGAAATGAAACAAAAATCAGAAGAAAAGACTCGTATGACTCGCAAGGAAGCCGTAATAAGGGCTGCAACCGAATTGTTTGCCCGGCGGGGTTATAGTGCCACACCGACGTCTGAGATCGCGCAAGCCGCTTGTGTAGCTGAGGGCACAATCTTTCATCACTTCAAGACTAAGGAAGGCATTCTGTTATATATTGTTAAGGACATGTTGGATGCCTATATTCAGGGAATTGAAGTGCAGGCCCAAGAGGCGGGAAATGGACTTGAAGCCATAAGGGGCGGAATTCGTTTCCATTTTCGTTTTATCGAAGAAAGATCCGGAGAAGTTATGGTCATTCTGCGTGATTTTCCCTTCCAGTTGATGGAGGCAGATTCGCCTTTTCGGGAAGTGGTTACCACCCGTTTTTTTCACTTGGTTACCTTCTTCAGGGATTACATCGAAGTTGGCCAGAAGGACGGATCCATAAGGAGTGTTTCAGCAGAGAAAATGGCCTTTATCTTGATGGGGATGTTAAATGGCCTTGGGCGCCAGAAGTTGCTGTGGCCTCTAAAGATCCCGGACCTCTGTCAGGAGGTGCTGGACTTTTGTCATAACAGTCTTTCCAAAAAGGGCTGATGCCCATAGTGAAGGAGATTTCGTGATGTTGCAACGCACATTGCTATTAAGTGTTACCAATTTTCTGGTAATCATTTTCTTGAGTACCCTTGCCTCAGCTCAAGAGAGCGAGGAGGATATTTTGCCAGGGGCAAAGGTCCTGACATTGCAGAGTGCCCTGGCAAGAGGCATTCAGTACAATTTGGATCTGCAGGTAGAGGAGCTCAATATACCCATCAGCCAGGAAAACGTTACTGTTGATAAAGCGGAGTTTGATCCGGTGATTGAGATGGGGATATCGTCGCAGGAAATGAGGACTCCCACTGCCATAGCCTTTTCCAGCGAAGACTTCGACTTGTACCGTGAGACGGGTGGGGATGTAGGCATAAAGAAAAGGTTCCAATTTGGCCTTGAGTCAGGTCTATCCTTTAAAACCAACCGTTCCATGAATAACTCCTCCGTGGATGCGCTCCGTCCACAATATCGTAACATCCTGCTCTTAGACCTCACCCAACCGCTTCTCAGGGACTTCGGTACCGGGGTCAACACGGCGAATCTACGCATGAGCCAAAATCTGGTGCGTCAAACCGCAAGGGGATATATGGATCGGGCCCAGCGCATAGGTGAGGAAATCGAGCTCGTCTATTACGATCTCGCAGAGGCACAGGAGATACTCAGGTATCGCATCGAATCCCGTGAATTGGCCAGGGATCTTCTGGAAGGTAACAAGGAAAAATTTGAAGCAGGCGTCGTTCCCATCACTGAGGTACAGCAGGCGGAGACCGCTATGGCATCAAGGGACGAAGAGGTGATCTTCGCCCGGCAACAAGTGGAGATTGTGGCCAACCGATTGAGAGACCTCCTGGGAATACGTCCAGAGGATCCATTCTATAAAGAACCTTTCGTAACGGAGGACATGCCTGGGACGGAGCAGACCTTTCCCGATTTCGAACAGACCCTGGCTACTGCTCTGGAAAAGCGTCCTGATATCCAACGGCAGCACCTGGAAATCGCCCATCAAGACATAAAACTGGCATACTACGACAATCAGAGGCTCCCTCGACTGGACCTGGAGGCAACTTTAGGGACCAACGGCCTGTCTGGTGGGGATCGCCCCACATCCTTTGCTGACCTCACAGTATCAAGTCCGCAGGTAGGGAGCTATGGGGATTCCCTTTCCCGCATGTCCGACGCAGATGGATACGAGTGGTATGCCGGCCTTCGCTTTTCCTATCCCTTGGGCAATCGCGGTACACAGGCCCGCTATCGGCGTGCCGGACTGGAAAAACGCCAGGCGGTATACAGGCTTAAACGCCTGGAAGAGACCGCTGAGAAGGAGTGCAAGAATTCTTTAGTAACCGTGAAGCGAAGCCTTGAGAGGGTCGGTGTGGCTGAGCGCTTTGAAGGATTGGCACAGACTACTCTAATGCAGGAAATGGAGCGCCTTAAGGAAGGGCTTTCCGATACCTTTCGCATCCTGATTTTTCAAAACAGCGTTATTCAAGCACGAATTCGAAAGACCAGTGCCATTGTGGATTTTAACCAGGGTCTGGCAAATCTCTACCGCGCTATGGGGACCAACCTGAAGCACTATGATATCGTTGCAGCCATGCCGGAGAAGGAGCTCGTCAATGCTGAAGAACAATAGGGGGACATAACCCCATTTCTAGTAAGAGACATTTGACGCTAATGAGCCTCTAACCTCCTGATACTACCCCTGCCATTGAGAAGATGGGAAGATACATGGCAATGATTATGGAACCTACGGTACCACCGAGGAATACTATCATGAAGGGCTCGATCATGCTGGTCAAGGCATCGACTGCTGTTTCCACTTCCTCGTCATAGAAATCCGCTATCTTATTCAGCATCTGGTCCAATGCCCCTGTAGTTTCACCCACCGATATCATCTGCACTACCATAGCGGGGAAGACCCCGCTTTCACTAAGCGGCTGTGCTATTGATCGCCCTTCACTGATACTGGAGCGCACGTTGTATATGGCTTCTTCTACTATCTTATTGCCGGCAGTTCCGGCAGCGACATTCAATGTTTCAAGTATAGGCACACCGCTGTTTATCAAGGTACCTAAGGTTCTGGCAAGTTTTGCCACTGCCACTTTTTTCAATAGCGACCCGAATACAGGGGATTTGAGTATCAGCCTGTCTACAACACGCCTGCCTTTTTCTGTGTTGTAATATTTCTTGAACAGAAATACCATAACTACCATGGCGCCAATTATGAACGGGAAATAGGATTTTACAAAGTTACTCAGGTTGACTACCATCTGGGTAGGAACCGGCAGGGCACTGCCGAGGCCGGCAAACATCTGCTCAAACACAGGTATTACAAATATAAGGATTACTCCAATTACCAGGACGGATATGGAAAGTACTATGATGGGATAAGTTAGTGCCCCCTTAATCTTTCTTTTAAGGCGCAGTGCCTTTTCCATATAGTCGGCAAGACGCTTTAAGACATCATCCAATATCCCTCCCGTCTCTCCTGCTGCAACCATATTGCAGAAGAGCCGATCAAACTGCTTCGGGTGTTTCTTTAGGGCATCGGCAAAAGTGGAGCCGCTTTCAATATCAGACTTCGTATCCTGAAGTATCTTCTTAAAGGTCTTGTTTTCTTGCTGACTGGCAAGGACTTCCAACCCTTGAACAAGGGGAAGGCCGGCATCTATCATCGTGGATAGCTGCCTGACAAAGACAACGATTTCCTTCGGCGACACCTTTTTTTGAAGAAATCCTATGTTTTCAAAAAGGTCTTTGGGCTTGGCCTTGATCTTAGAAGGAGATATTCGTTGTTGTCGAAGTAAACGGCGTACCGCCTGTTCGTCCTGGGCCTTGACCTCGCCCTTTTGTATTTCACCATTACTCGCGGTGCCTTTCCATATAAAGACTGGCATAAAGACCCCCCACAAAATTAGTAGGTGTCCGAAATGCGAACACGCATAGGACTTGGCTACAAAAAAATGCAAACACGTCCTCTAAATTTTATCGGATATTTTCAGAATAGACTTGATTTAGTGTCGAGCTATTAAAGGTTTTATCATACGTGATTACACTGCAAAAAGCCCTGAAACATGATTCCGCTCAAAATGTTTCAGATGCAAGGCGCGAGATTTCCTAGGAATGAGGCGTACTTAGTGTACGTCGCAATGACGAGGAAATTGAAGCAACGCAGCAGATGGGGTATTTTCAGCGGAATCATACGTAAATAAGTGGATAAGAAACCAAGCTTACTTGGGGAGTCTGGCTAAGGCGTAATTTAACGATATGTCTGCAATCAAAAAGACCTTTTCATTGGAATTAGCACCTGATTTCAGCACAACCGAGGATTTAGAGACCTTAAATAGTTTTGCCAGAAACTGCCGGCAGGCCTTGTTGGCCGCACCGTCTACAGGAGGTGGCTGGACCTTGAGCTTGAGAGATGAACCGTGAAGGCCTGCAAAAGCCGTACGGGAGGATTTTGGTTGCACATGGAGATTCAGAACGATGCCTTCTGCCACTACCTTCAGATACGGGGGAATTTTCATGGGGGATTCGGCCTGAGAGACACTAGCTTCCATACTTATCTTTTTTTAATAAGAGGATTGTACGTCCCAGATCCTGAACTTCCTCAAAGAGTTTTATAAATGCCGAACGGTCACGTTCTTTGATTATCTTTTTCAGATTTTCTCCATATTGGCTAAATGTCTCAAGAATACTGGTCGTATATGGATTGGACATCTGAATGGTTGCATAGAGCTCAGGGTCCTGATGATAGAGCCGTGCTACTATATTCATCTGTTGTTCAAAACTTGGGGGTGCAAGTGCCAGTATTTGCTGAAGGTCCATTCCATGCTCACCCAAGGCCTTTCCCAGACAAAGAAGTATGAAATGATTCAGTGCCTGGACCCAGGCCATGGTGCGGTCGTGTTCTTCAGGTGAAACGACAGATGTTACAGCCCCATGTTGCTGTAGGAGTCCTTCCCACCAGCTAAACCACTTATTGCCACGTCCCGGACATAGTGCCACCCTCTTGCCCTTAATGGAATCCTCAGCCGGCCCGAAAAGCGGATGGGTCCCTACCACCTCACAGCGCGAGTGTTCTAACATACATGCCACCTGCGCCTGCTTAAGTGAACAGAGGTCTGTCATAAAGGAATTCTCTGGAAGCAGCGGACCTAATCTGGCTGCTACCTCCGGGAACGCTTCCATGGGAAGGGAGAGTATAAGGACCTGGCACTTCCTGGCCAGATCCTCAGACGAGAGTTCAGCGTGTAAATCAGAGATGAGTACTGGAAATCCGGCGCCATTGAAGAATTTGGTAAACCATCTTCCCATACGTCCCAGTCCACCTACAATTCCGACTGTCGGCGGGCTGGTGCCAGAGTCGATATCTGCATGTATCTGCGGTTTCACAGTTTTTCTGAAAAACTCAGGACCAAAGATCAGGCGTAAGGGCCCTTGCTCTAAGTATGTGGTCAGTGAGTACCAGACATACCATAGCCTCGCACACAGGTACTATCCGGGGAATGGCTGAGGCATCATGTCGACCTCCCACTTTGAGCTTAGCAGGTTTCTCAGACACTGTTATGGTATCTTGTTCTTTAGATATAGATGGGATAGGCTTAACAGCGGCCCTTACAACCAGGTCATCACCATTTGAGATGCCAGCCAGTATGCCTCCGGAGTTGTTATTCAAAAAACCCCCTGGGACTATGGGGTCGTTGTTCTCCGACCCCAATAGCTCCGCAGCCCGGAAGCCAGCCCCAATTTCTACGCCCTTTACCGCACCGATGGACATAAGTCCCTTAGCCAGATCGGCATCAAGCTTGTCAAAAACCGGCTCTCCGAGGCCGGGAGGCACTCCTGTTGCTAATACCTCCACAATTCCTCCAACCGAGTCACCTCTGGACCTCACTTCGGCTATTCGTTCTTCCATTTTTTCTGCTGCTTCAAGGTCGGGGCAAAAGAGCCTGTTTTGATTGACCACATCAAGATCACGTTTTTGTGCACTTACTCCGCCCAGAGCAACTGTATAGGCGATAACCTTGATGCCCATTGTATCTAAAAATACCTGGGCTACTGCGGCTGCAGCCACTCTTGCCGCAGTTTCTCTCCCCGAGGCCCTGCCTCCACCCCTGTGGTCACGAATTCCATACTTTTTCCAGTAGGTGTAATCGCCGTGACCAGGTCTGAATACGTCCCTTAGATGGTCATATGCCTGGCTCTGGGCGTCCCGGTTTCTGATGATCAGTAATATGGGTGTACCTGTGGTCTGCCCTTCAAAGACACCTGAGAGGATTTCTACCAGATCAGGTTCTTTTCTCGTGCTTTCCGCAGTCCCTCCCTTCCCTGGACGCCTTTTGTCCAGGGTCTCTTGAATGATTGCCTCATTCAGGACAAGGCGCGGCGGGCATCCGTCTATAACTACACCCAGGGCGGGACCATGTGACTCTCCCCAGGTGGTAATGTGGAAGTATTGTCCAAAGGTATTTCCTGGCACTTTTTATCTCAACTCCTTCGCCATCTGACTAGTTATTGTATCCGGGGTTAATTGCTCAGTATTAATATTCATATGAGAAAATTTTCTGTAAAGGGACTCCTTGGAATTCAAAGTTCCCTGACTTTGTCTTTAAGGGTTTCCCCTTAGGACAAATGCTGGACGCCTGGATGCAGACATCGCATCGGAAGAAATGCGGCGAACAATAGTGTCTATTTCCAATCTAAGCTATATAATTATAGCCTGTGCTATTATTTTTTTCCACAAATTTTGATACATTACGGACAGAACGTAGCTTATCTTGAGACAAAATACGGGAAAGCGTATAAGTACATGAGCAACAAAATAATTATCAAAAAAGGAGAAAACCATGAAAGCAAAACCCTGTTTTATTCACCTGTTTTTTTTGAAATTCCTGTCCTGTGCCGTGTTGCTCAGTGTCCTTATAGGTTTTGTTGCTTTCCCTTATGGATCGGCTGCAAAGGCGGCAGGACCTGAGAAAGTCATTGAAAATGCCATAATTGTGCTGACAGAGATAAAGAATGTGCCAGAGGGAGGTATCCCAAAGGAGCTTCTGACAAAATGCGAAGGGCTCGCGATATTTCCCTCTGTCTACAAAGCTGGATTTGTTGTCGGGGCCAGTTACGGAAAGGGCCTGATGGCGGTCAGAGATCCCAAGATAGGGAACTGGCGCGGTCCGGCCTTTTTACAAATTGGAAGCGGGAGTTTTGGCTGGCAGATTGGAGTTCAGGCCACTGACTTGGTCTTGGTGATAATGAATCAAAGGGGGGTAAATGCCTTTTTCAAAAATAACCTTACCCTGGGTGGCGATATTTCGGTAGCTGCCGGTCCTATTGGTAGAAAGTTAAAGGCCGGCACTGATGTGACCCTCCAAGCAGAGGCGTATTCTTACTCCAGGAGCAAAGGCTTTTTTGCAGGTCTATCCCTTGAGGGAGCGTACTTGCATCACGATTACAAGGCCGACGAGGCCTTTTACGGACGGATCCTGACTCCAGGAGAAATACTGTCCCAGGACGCAGTCTCTGTTCCAGAGCAAGGCCGGAGGTTTCTTGAATTTCTTAACAGAAATTGTTCGAAAGCCAGGTGAAAGGACATGGATAATTTTGAATATCAGAATTCCACCCGCATAGTCTTTGGAAAAGGTGAGGTATCCAAAGTAGGCAAGGTAGTGAGGCCCTTTGGAAGCAATATCTTGCTGGTAACCGGTAAGGAAAGTCTTAAAAAGAGTGGTCTTTATCAAAGAGTCAGAGACTGGCTGGAAGAGGAAGGGATCACTGTTGCGGATCTCGATGGAGTTCAGTCCAATCCTCGGATTTCAAGGGTCCATGACGGCATCAGGATAATAAAGGATCAGGGGATTCAGGTAGTCCTTGCCTTTGGTGGTGGGAGTGTAATGGACACCGCAAAGGCAGTTGCCGCAGGTGCGGCTATGGAACAAGGAGATGTGTGGGACTTTTTTACCAGAAAAAGGACTGTTGAAAAGGCCCTTCCTGTGATTACTGTTCCAACTTTGGCGGCTTCCGGTTCTGAAATGAACGGGTTTATGGTTATTACAGATGAAGAGAGCAAACACAAGTTATCTACAGGTTCCCCTCATCTGTACCCAAGGGTCTCCATTCTTGATCCAACAACTACTTATACCGTACCTGCGGACTATACAGCCTATGGGGGCGTGGATGCTGTATGCCACCTTCTTGAGCCATATTTCAATGGTCCGGATCCAAATACCCCGCTGCAGGATCGGATGGCCGAGGGGCTTATCAGGACCATTATGGATGCTACTGAGGCCTGTATCAAGGCCCCTGAGGATTATGAGAGCAGGGCTACCATGATGTGGGCGTCATCCCTTGCCCTCTGCGGCCTGACCAAGGCCGGGATCGGCGACCATCATTTTCCGGTACATCTGATAGAGCATGCAGTCAGCGTACTGTTCTCCGTGGCTCATGGAGCAGGTCTTGCGGCCCTCTTGCCTGGCTGGATGACCTGGTGGGCTCAGGATCATCCAGAGAAGCCAGCCCAGCTTGGAGAGCGTATTTGGGGCATATCAGGAAAAGGTCTTTCAGGGGAAGCAGAAGCCAGTATAGATGCCCTAAGATCATGGTTTGATAGTATCGGTTGTCCAAAGAATCTTTCTGATATCGGAATAAGGGCTGAGGACCATGGAAGACTGGCAGAAAATGCCGTGTTTCAGGCAGAGATCTGGGGGATATCCGGCACCTATTCAGTTGAGAATATTAAGGCTGTTTTAGCCTATTGCCAGAGTTGATTCCGCTGAAAAAATCCAATCTGCGGCGTTGCTTCAATTTTCCAGTCACACGGAAAGGGCCTTTTTCAGGGCAGTCATATGCACCTCACCTGCAAAGTGCAGTGGGCTCTTGCCTGACACAGGATCAAAGGCCGATCCATCGGCCTTGCAAAGATACTGGATCTCTCTTCCAATGGTACTTAGTGCCTCATCCACAGGCACCTCGATCATCCTGGGAATGACCTGCCAGGTAGCACCGCACGAAGCCCCGCGCCTTACATGAAGCCCTGTGATGCGGCCGTCTTTTACCTCAACATCATACTCAGGCAGGCCGAACTGCTTTCCATAGGCACCAAGACCCTTCCTGCGCCCAAGACCGCAGCACGTAAAAGGGCAGATGGCTCCTGGTATGTGTTGCCCCGAGGCTATTACAGGTATTTCCTTGGTTTTACAGATCTTAACAAGATACTCAGATAGGTCCGGGTGCCTGAGAAAATTGAGGATCAGGTCGCCCTTAAAATCGTCAGGAATAAACTCTTCAGGCTCGTCAATGATGCCTGACAGGCAGGACGGAATATCGTAGACTTGTTCAATTGTGATGTTCCGGCCATAGACCTCTATCCCAGCCACCTTATATTCCCCTGAGCCTGCCTCCTCGAAAATTACCAGTCTGAAAGGGCAGGAATTTTTTTCAACCATAATCTGTGAGTAACCAATCACAGGGACAGGGGGCTTTGCTGTCCCTTCCACACGTTGCCAGTGTCTGAAACATGATTCCGCTCAAAATGCTCCAGATGCAAGGCGCGAGATTTCCGAGGAAAGGCGTACTTATCGTACGTCGCAGTGACTGGAAAATCGAAGCAACGCAGCAGATGGGGTATTTTGAGCGGAATCATCTATATTTTTGCAACCATCTTGATAGACGCCCTTTCCCGTAAATCTTTCAACCAGTCCTCAAAGAGGGTCTGCTGCTTCTGTTCAAGTATTCGTTTGGTAATAGCGTCTTTTTGCGCGGAAAAGTCGGCAATATCTGCATCTTTCTTTTCCTTGAATGCCAGGATGTAGAAACTGTTTCCGCTTTCAGCCACTTCATCAGGATAGGCCTTCCCTTCGTACAATGAGAGTCCCGCCTGGGCAACAGTCGAGGGCAGCTTGCCTTTGGCGGTCTTGTCTGTCCTTTTAAAAAGGCCTGTCTGCTGGATTTTGAATCCCTTGTCTTTGCAAGCACAAGCAGTTTCAAGACCTTGTTTTTTTGCCGCTTCAAGTAATTCTTGGGCCTTCATGCGGCACAGCTCTTTTGCCTTTTCACGTACATAGTCCTTTTTTGCCTGCTCTTTGACCTCTTCCAGAGAGGGCAGATAAGGTGCCTTTTTCTCAAGTACTTCGGCTATAAGGATACCTTGATGTATCTGGAGCAAGGAACTCAGCTCGCCGGAATTCAGGACAAACAAAGTCTTCAGTAATTCCGGATCGCCTCCTATCACAGCAGGTGGTTTTTTTTGGCTGAAGAGTTCAGTGGTTTCAAGCTCAATTTCATGTTGCTTCGCATAGGCGCTGAGGCTTCCCAGTTGAATTATTGCGTCGTAGGCCTCATTGGCCCGATCCCATATCATATCTCTGGCTTTTTGGGCTTTGAGCTTGGCGGCGATGGAGTTCTTTACTTCGATCAGGGGTTTTACTCTGCCCGGCTCTATCTTCTCAAGCTTGATAATGTGCCAGCCGAAGCGGGTTAGAACCGGCTTGCTCACTTCCCCTTCCTTCATTGAGAATACAGCTTCTTCAAAGGGTTTTACCATCATGCCTCTGCCAAAAAAGCCCAATTCACCACCATTCTTGGCACTCCCCGCATCCTCAGAATTCTCCTTGGCAAGCCTTGCGAAGTCTTCGCCCTTTTCGATTCGGTCGCGAATCTTTTTGGCCTTTTTTCGGATTTCTTCTGTTTTGTCTTTATCTGTGCCTTCGGATATCTTGAGCAATATGTGCCTTACACGCCTTTGTTCCTTGACCTCGTATTCATTCCTGTGATCCTGGTAGTAAGCCTTTATCTCCAGATCCGTTATGTTGGCATCGTCAACATCGGACTCGTTAATGGCCAGGTAGCGTAGCTTTATCTGAGGTTCAGTTATGTAGTTTTCATTATGTGATTCATACCAGAAGGTCAGGTCTTGTCCCGTAGCATTTACTTCCGTTTCGCATTTTGAGGCATTAATTGATACATAGGCAAGGTTGACTTCATCATTTTCGTACATGTAGTGCTCTTTGGCCTCTGCCTCAGTCACGGCAAGCCCGGAGCCCAGAAGGGTTTTTAATTTATCAGTGAGTAGATGTTGTCTTACTTGTGCCTCAAAGGCCGTGGGTGTCAATCGAGCCCCTCTTAGAGACCTTTCATAGAGTCTTTGGTCAAAGACTCCATTGTGTTTGAATGCAGGTATGTTGAGGACAATGTTCTGCACCTCTATGTCGCTGACTAATACGCCCATTTCACTGGCTGCCTGGCGGATCAGTGTCTCACTTATAAGGCCACCAAGGACCTGCTGCTTAATATCTATTCGGTCCAGAAAACCCTCAGGGATCTGCCCCCCGAACATCTGCTTGTAGTTATCCAGCATATTGGCATGAGCAAGGCGGTAGGATTCCATAAGGATCTCTTCACCATTCACCTTGGCCAGGACATTGAGCCTCTGGGAACGGAAGCTCCCTACACCCCAGAAAATGAATACTATTACAATAATACCGAGTATGAATTTAATAAGCCAGGAGCCTGTACTCTTCCGAATTTTATTTAGCATCGATTATAAAAATTCCTTTCTTGGGAGCCACTTGCAAAACTCCTATTTTTTGCTCAACAGTGAAAAATGGTTTGTTGTAAAGTAATTTTTTTTTACGACAATGACAACAAGTTTACCGTGAAAATACTTTTATTGGCCACAGACCCACACAGACCCACATAGACATTTTACCCTGCCGACACATGGCAGGGCAAAAACAATACGCACCCAAGGAGCGCCGACAATTTATCCGCTGGTGGACCCACCAGCGGATAAGGTCTTTTGTCTGTGTAGGTCTGTGTGGGTCGAGCGAGCGTAGCGAGCGGGTGGCTAATTATTTTCATGCGTGGGGTTGACGAAATCCTCGACATGAAGAATGTTCGGATACGCAATGTTTAGGAGCCTGCCAATTACATTCTATATCTATTTATAGTATCATCTGAAGCTGGCAAAGTTCTGATGATTTTTATCTTTTCAGTTCCATGGCTTGACAGTTTGACCTCTTCCGGATGTTTTTTCACTTTTGTATACCGGCACAGGATGCTTGCCGCAATATCTGTATAAGCGCCAGTGTTTACCTTACGCCAAAGTCCGGTTGGACCAGGAACTCGTGCCAGATCGAGCTTGATGTCCCCTTTCCTTATCAGGGATATGATCTTCGCATTTTCCTTTTCGTCTCTCCCGATTACCAGCCATGATCCGCCAGGCAGGAAAAAGTGTCTTCCTATCTGGGCAAGTACGCAGTCATTAACATCAAGCTCGGGCCAAAGATCGAACATGCGTTTTAATCTCTGAGACAGTATGGGGTCAGCAAGCACACATCCACCAGCAGGAGCCGGATATTCTTTTATTCCATATCTGCCGGCAAGGACTATCTGGTCTTTTCGCCCTCTGCCACTCAGTCCCAGCAGCCTTGATCGATCAACCAGACCCTTGTTTTCTATGTCTGTGGCCGGGAGATGAAGGGCTGAGAGGGGACGTAAAAGCAGTCCATCAGCACCACTGTCCCGCTCTATTATCCTGAGGGCATCTCTGCGCTGTGACATGGGCCTTTGGCCGAGGATATCTCCTGTGGCGACAAAGGATGCATTTAATTCCCCAAGCCTCTTTATGGCATTTTGGACCATCAGAATTTTACAGTCAATACATGGATTCATGTATTTTCCATAGCCATGTTTCGGATTCTTCACCATTTTAAGGTATGCATCGGAGATATCTATTTCCTCGAATTGTATACCATGATCGGCAAGCACTTTCTTCTTTGATGTATTTTTTCTGCTTTTGAGTTTATAACCAAAAAATGGCGTAATGAAACAAAGGGCTATGACATGAATCCCTTGCTCTTGTAAAATTTTGCAGGCAATGATGCTGTCGAGACCGCCAGAATAAAGGACCAGGCAGGTGGGGGAATTTGGTGATTTGGTGGACATGCTGGTTTAAAGTATGAATATCTTGTAAACTTACCTGAGTAGTTTCCCAGCATATGCCCTGGCTGTTTCCTTGTCTCCACCAAGCATCCTCGTAAGTTCCTCAATACGCTGGTTTCCTTCTACTTCCCTTATTATAACGATTGTTTTATCTCCCTTGACTACTTTCTCTAATGCTATGTGATGGTCGCCTCTTGCCGCTATTTGTGGAAAGTGAGTTATGGTGATAACCTGACTAAAAGAAGATAGGGCCTTGAGTTTAAATCCCACTTTTTCTGCTATCTCTCCCCCTATCCCCGCGTCTATCTCGTCAAAGATAATGGTTTCGATGCCTGCCTGCTTGGCAAGGGCGGCCCTTAAAGCCAGCATTACTCTTGAGAGCTCTCCTCCAGAAGCAATTGACGCCAGGGGACGAAGAGGTTGTCCGACGTTTGGACTGAAGAGAAACTGCACCTTGTCAAGTCCTCTAGGACCCACATCAGAGGCTATGGGCCTTTCAGCAGCCTCGACATCAACCATGAAATCGGTTTTGGCCAGCTTCAGGTCAGATAGTTCGGCTCTAATAGCATCGGAAAGTTTTTTCGCTCCCTGACATCTTTTCTTACTTAGGTCCAAGGCGGCATTTACGAGCCTTTTCTCTTTTTCTTCGAGTTTTGTCTTCAGGTTTTCTATACGGTCACTACTTTCGTAAATGGCCGTAAGCTTTGTCTCGATGTCCTTTCTGTAGACCAGGACGTCCTCAATGGTTGGACCAAAGTGCCTTTTAAGCTCTCGAAGTACATAGATTCGTTCCTCAATTTGTTCCAATTTGGAAAAATCTGTTGGAATGCCCTGAATATACTCACGAATAGTCCAAGCCACCTCTCCTGCCTGATAGACCACAGAGTCCAGTTCTTTTTCCGTCTTTTCCAAGGTGGAATCAAGGCCTGCCATGCGTTTAAGGTCCTGCATGCAGCTTGCCAACTTCTCCTGGATCGATCCTTTATCAGCATAGAGGGTCTTATAGCAAGTGTCCCCCAAGGTCCGTAACGCCTCAGCGGCCTTTAATACCTTGAGTTCCTGCTCAAGCCTTTCTTCCTCTCCTGGCTTTGGAGCAATTCTGTCAATTTCCTGCGCTTCCTGCCGGAGCCTGTCTACCTCTTCTGCTGTCTTTTCTTTTGCAGCCGTAGCCTTTTGGAGATGTGTTTGAAGCCCCTTAATTTCTTGATATAAGCTGGTTATTCGATCCACTTCATGCCCAAGCCCGGAAAAGCGGTCCAGCCATGGTCCGTGTTTCTCCCGGCGAAGGAGTTCCTGGTATTCGTGCTGCCCGGCAAGGCTTGCGAGGCCTGATACAACTTGTCTCAGATCCTGGAGGCTGATAATGGCCCCATTCACATATATTCTCCCTTTTCCAGTCCGGGGGACTGTCCTCCTTATGACAAGTTCATCGTCACAGGATATCCCCATATCCTCCAGTTGGCCCCGGATTTCGGGTGAGGCCTCAAACACTGCCTGCACCAGGGCCTGCTTTGTCCCGGTCCTGATTTGCTGTAAATCAGCCCTGGCCCCGAGTATCAATTTCAGGGCCTGAACAAGTAAGGACTTCCCTGCACCAGTCTCTCCTGTAAGCACAGTAAGCCCATTTGATAAGCAAAGAGAAACCCTTTCGAAGAGTATGAAATTTTCTAACCCAAGCTCTAAAAGCATGATTTCTGGGACACAGAGTATTTTATTATAAACCACTTACGAAACACTACTTCCTGCCCTTAAAAAAATCTGGTATTTTACAGGTGACTTATTTTATAATATTTTAAATTGTTATCTGTAAGATATTATTACCCTATGGTCCTTTTACTAACAACCTGGAGAAACCTCGGCCATGTTCAATTTTCATAAAATAGCGGAAAACCGGATCAAGGAAGCTATTGAACGGGGGGATTTTGATGACATTAAGGGTAGAGGCAAACCACTGGTCTTTGAGGACGACTCGTTTATACCTCCAGACCTTCGGATGGCATATAAGATGCTCAAGAACGCCGGTTTTATACCCCCGGAGCTTCAGAGTGAGAAAGAAATCAAGGCTGCAACAGACCTGCTGGAAAGTCTGGAAGACGAACAGGAGCGTTACAGGCAGATCCAGAAAGTAAATCTTATGGTGACCAAGGTCAACATGTCACGCAAGAGGCCCATCAACCTGGAAAAGGATCAGATCTATTACCGGAAGGTGGTGGAGCGTACTACAGTTAGAAAAAAGTAGAGCCTTGCGTCCTGTCCTCGAACAAAATCCATGGGTTTTGCAAAAGGCTCTTTTGTCAAAACAGAGGGTCTTTGGCTAAGAATTTTTCCCATAATATCTGTGCGGACAATATCCCCAGAAATCCTGCATTGTCCCGAAAACCCAGTTGTCCGCCCTTAGCGCATTTGTTGATGAGTTTGTCCACCATTGATACATCAAAAAAACCGCTCTCGGATAGCCGGTCAGGTGAAAGGATTTCGTAAATTTTGGAGACATCCGGTCGGTCCAAAAAGCTCTCCTTGTTCGGAGCCAGGTAAGGCCGTTTGGGACGTTGGGCTATCTCCGCAGGAAGGAGTTTTTCAAATGCCTTACGTAATATATATTTTTCATTTAGGCCCCTTAGCTTTAAATGTGGCGGAATTCGTGTTGCCAGGGATGTCACTTTTGGGTCAAGGAAAGGATATCTTCCTTCAATCGAGTGGCCCATGGTCATCCTTTCTCCCTGGGAACTCAAAAGATACTCTGACAAGAGCAGCCGGGTTTCCAGGAACTGGGCCTGGTGCAAAGGGTACCATGAAGTGAAGGCATCAGGTACACTGGCCTTGAGTTCTTCCACAGGATCGTAATCTCCGATGGCGTCCTTGAGATTATGGCTAAAATAGGCATTAAGTGCCCGTGTATTGTTCCAGGTAGGACGGTGGGAATAGCCAAAGATGTTGGTGGGAAGCAGGTCCTTGCGATAAAAAGCTGTCAGCATGCGCCCGGCCTTTGTTGTGGTCAGGGGTGCATGCGGATAGAGGCGGTTTAGGAGCTGAGGTCTGTAAGGACTCTCAGGGGCTTTTGCCCAGAAACGGCGAATTTTATCTTCCTTGAAGATGTCATAGCCTCCAAAGAGCTCATCTGCTCCTTCTCCGGTAAGGACCACTTTAAACCCTGTTTTTTGCACCAAGTCAGAGAGAAGAAATAGCGGGGCCGGAGCTGCTCTTAAGATCGGTCGTTCTCCATGCCAGATCACCTCTGGAAAGACCTGACCTATTTGATGGTTTTTTACCCTTACAGCATTGTAGCGGACCCCTATTGACCGGGCTAATCTTTGCTGAAATTCAGATTCGTCATAGGATGCATCTGCAAAGGCCAGGGAAAAGGCCTCTATTGGTGTTGATGTCAATTTTTTAACTATGGTGGCAATAATAGAGGAATCTAGGCCCCCGGAGAGATATACTCCAACCGGCACATCTGCCCTGAGACGAAGACGGACTGCTTCAATCATGGCATCTTCAACTTCTTCGACCCAGGCTGTTTCCGTTTTGCTCTTATCTTCTTCATCTACCCTGGGAAAGTCCAGATGCCAATAGCACCTGGGAGAAGAGAGTCCGGTTTCAGGGTCGATCTTGAGCCAATTCCCCGGGGGGAGGGATATTATGCCTTTAAATGGAGTGCGGGGGGAGAGCACCGACCAAAATGTAAAGATCTGGCTCAGAGCTAAAGGATCAAGCACAAGTTCCAAATCAGGAATCCCGCGCGTTGCCTTTATCTCTGAGGCAAATATCAAAAACTTTCCGTTTTTGCAGTAAAACAGGGGACAGATTCCAAAAGGATCTCTCGCGAGGAAAAGGGACCTATCTTTTTTATCATAAATGGCAAAGGCAAACTGACCATTTAGTTGGTCCAGCATGTCCGGACCCAGGTCCTCATAGAGGTGAACCAATACTTCTGTATCAGATGTAGTTCGGAAAATGTGGCCTTTCCCCTCAAGTCCGGCCCGCAGTTCTATGTAATTAAAGATTTCGCCGTTAAATACGATCCATACGGAATCATCTTCATTGCTCATAGGCTGTTGGCCTGTGGTGAGATCTATGATGCTCAAACGGGCATGTCCCATAGCCATGGGACCGTCAAAGTAATATCCCTTTTCGTCAGGCCCACGGTGGTGCAACTGTGCTGTCATGGCCCGGACTATTTCTTCGCAGTTATTTCCTAAATCGTTACCTTCCAAGTCATAAAGACCGCAAATGCCACACATTTCCTGAATCCTTATCAGTTATTCTTTTTCTTGTAGGCGTTCACAGGTTCAGAGTTCACCGTTGAAAATCTGAACCGTGAACCCGTGAACGATTACTTTTTTTAATGACATCTTACATATAAGGAACGATCCTGGCTATAAAGTCTTCGTAAATGTATTGTTTGATGAAGATTTTTATCGTGATGACATCTCCGATACTGGTACGAGTCGAATTTTGTTTGTACAGTGAAATTCAAATCGACGCATAGGAATTAAAAGATTAATGATTTAGATGGGTGAGCAATATCTGAAGCTAAGTTCATAGTATAGGAATTTCCATTTTTGGACACAGATTTTCAAACTTATGAACAATGATATTATCTGTGTATATCTGCGAAAATCTGCGTCCTATTTAACTTGACGAGAGTGGTCTGCAACCTTTATTTTGATATAATTTATGATTCACTGGTCTGAAATCATGGAATGTGAAGCCACTGTAACTATACTTAACAGGCTGGGACTTCATGCCCGGGCAGCCTCACGTTTCGCTCAAAAGGCAAATGAATTTAATGCCGATGTGTGGCTTGTAAAAGATGGGGAGAAAGTGGATGGGAAAAATATTCTTGAGGTCTTGACTTTTGCCTGTCCTCATGGGAGCGTCCTGACAGTCAGGGCAGTTGGTCTGGATGCAAACCAGGCTGTGAGAGATCTTAAGATCTTAGTAGAAAGCCGTTTTGGCGAATTGGATTGATTAGATGTCAGAAAA
Organism: Deltaproteobacteria bacterium; assembly: GCA_030262715.1. Lineage (GTDB taxonomy): Bacteria > Desulfobacterota > Dissulfuribacteria > Dissulfuribacterales > UBA3076 > UBA3076. The sequence goes on along the minus strand of JAJSZR010000008.1, from coordinate 12,905 downwards.
AAAATGTGATCCGGTGATTCTAAAAGGAATAGGTGCCTCGCCTGGAGTTGTCATTGGTCCTGCCTTCTTGCTGGATTACCACAAGGTTAAGATCTTAAGAAGACAAATTGAGATAAGCGAGATTGACCAGGAGAAAGAACGCTTTGCAAAGGCTGTCTCTGAGGCAGAAAACCAGATAAAACAGTTGATTGCGGAGATCCCCGAGGAACTCAGAGAACATTCAGGGATTTTTGAAGCCCACCTGTTGATGCTCAAAGACCGTGCGGTCTATGATCGGACCTTAAAATTAATTTCTGAAGAGAAGATTAATGCAGAATGGGCCCTCAATAAAGCTTTGGACCATGTTAGAGGATTATTTGAGCAAGTAAAAGATCAGTATATCAGGGAACGTATTGAAGATTTTGAGTACGTAGTACGGAGAGTCCAAAAGCTCTTGTCCGGGAGTCCTTCTGTGGATTTAAGCCAGCTGGAAGAGCCGGTTATACTGGTGGCACACGATCTGTCTCCTGCTGATACGATCCAAATGGCCAAAGAAAAAATCCTGGCATTTGTTATAGATATGGGGAGCCGAACATCCCACACGGCAATTCTGGGCAGATCGCTCGGACTTCCCGTAGTTGTGGGTCTGGAAAACGCCATGTCTTCCATACTTTCCGGGGAGATTCTGATTGTAGACGGCCTACACGGTGATGTAGTAGTAAATCCGGATGCAGAGCTCTTAAGACATTACAGGGAAAAACAGGAGGATTACATACGGTATAGACTGGATGTAATCCAATACAGCAACCTCCCTGCAGAGACACGGGACGGATTAAGGTTTAAGATCAAGGCTAATATAGAGTTCCTTGAGGAGATTTCCTCTGTCATATCCAATGGTGCTGAGGGGATAGGGCTCTACCGTACCGAGGTCCTGTATCTGGCTCACAAGGAACTTCCCACTGAAGAAGACCTTTTTCTGGCTTGCAAAGAAGTTGCAGAGCGTATGTCACCTTTTCCGACAACAATCCGTACTCTGGATATAGGCGGAGACAAATTCTTGTCATCAGTCTCTCTGGACGATGAAACCAATCCAGCCCTCGGACTGAGGGCGATTCGGCTTTGCTTGAAAGAGTCAAATCTGTTTCACACACAACTCAGGGCAATACTCAGGGCCAGCGCATACGGAGATGTGAAGATAATTTTTCCTCTAATATCCGGCAGGTCAGAGATAATTCAGGTCAAGGAACATCTGGAAAAGACAAAAGATAATCTGCGGCGAGAGGGAATTCCCTTTGACGAAGATATCAAGATAGGCATTATGATAGAAGTCCCTTCTGCTGTACTTCTGGCGGATGTCCTTGCCAGGGAAGTGGACTTCTTTAGTATAGGTACAAACGACCTCATTCAATATTCCCTGGCAATTGATAGAGGTAACGAATATGTGGCACATCTCTACGAACCTTTACACCCCGGGGTTTTGAGGATGATCTATCGTATCATAGAGGCGGCCCACGAAGCAGGAATTGAGGCGGCAATTTGCGGAGAGATGGCAGGAGAACCGATGTATCTTCCTGTACTTATTGGCATGGGTCTGGACGAACTGAGCATGAACGCCTTGGATATACCAAAGATCAAGCGCATGATTCGAATGAGTAACCAGAACCGATGTAGCGCTTTGGTTCGAGATCTTCTTGAGTACTCTACCGCACAGAAGATAAGAGGGCATCTTTTAGACTTCCTTACCTCTGACTTTCCAGGGGAATTCGATCTCGACCATGGGTTATATCCGGATTTTGTTGGCAGAGATGCTATCCCTGGGCCTCTGATGACCGAAAGGTGCTTACCATACTAACGTAGATGGGATTTCCGTACTCTTTTTCCGGATTTGTTCATTCATGTATGCTTGGAGCACATTAAAAATTTCTGCAATTTTTTCCGATTTAGGCAGGACATCACGGATCATTTCCAGATAGCCCCTCTCCTGAATACATTGGAAGGTTTGCACAAAATTAATATCATAAATCCACCCAATTTGAAGCAGCTTAAAATCATTCAGATTTCTAAGATGTGTAACATCTACCATTCTTCCGTCTATCAAATCCTTATAGACATCCATTGAAATCCCTGGGGTATCGGGAAGGCCAAGCTCAATTGCATCATTTCGTTTTCCGTCTTCCCGACGGTAGTAATCAGTAACCACCCGCCATATATCCAGTTTGTCAGCATCACGAAGCAACTTCGCAAAGAACAGGCATTTTTCTGTCTCTTTTTGAGGTAAAGCAAAACGATTATGATATAGAATTGCTCGCAAAATCAGGTCTCGTATTGATCTGTCAAGGCTGTTCAGCACACCATTTTCTTTAAGTATTTCTACGCCAAGTACAGCATGATTCACGGAATTGCGATCCACAAAGGTCTGATAACGGGCAAACTGCTCAAATCGGCCAATATCATGAAAAAGGGCAATTACCTTGGCCAGGCAGAGGTCTTCATCACTTAATCCAATTTTTCTCCCAATAGCCAGAATCTCTTTGCATACCCGTCTGCTATGTTCTTCTTTCAGTATTATGTTTGGCTGCCAGTCGGGATTCCCGGATTTAAATTTATGAACGTAGTTGGTAAACCAGTTTTCCAGTTCTTCCACGATTTCTTCATTCATTTTTTGCCATTCCTATGATGCCTGAAAGAGCTTTCCAGGTCCTGATTCTCAAAAAGGGCGCATGTCCCCTGTTCCATGGCTGGTCGAAGACAATGGTCCTGATCCCTCTGCTGTGGAGATCCTGGCAGGTCTCCAGGTGATCATCGACAAAATACTTTAGCTTCAGTTCCTCAAGCACTTCGGCCTTTGCCGAGTGATGACCTGTGGCGATTACCCTGATGTCTCCATGCGGCACTTCAGAAAGGAGAGAGACCAGCCAGGCCTCAATCGTTTCTTTTGCCGGTCTGGCTGTCACAAAGGTAAGCCTGCCGTGGGCTGCAAATTTCGTTAAGACCTCTCTGGCTCCGGGAAGCGGTTCAAGCTCAATGCCAAAAGGATCTGCGAGGAGACGATTAATAATGGTCTTGATTATGTCAAGTGGTATAGGCAGGCATTCCTCGATCCAGTAGGAGGTTATTTGTCCCTTGCTGATGTAATTTATGCCGAATTCATCTCTGGCTATCCGTATGAAGGCCTCCATGGTGTCGGCAACCACACCGTCTATGTCAAAACCTATTTCAGACGGTGAAATGGGATCGAGAGAATCGAACCCATTTTCTGCAGCGTTGATTTTATCTTTAGGCATGCATTGCAACATATAGGCAAAGATAGCAGGTAGAAACATAGACCCACAAGTTTTTTTATACAGAGGAAATATCATGTTTAAAGCCCAAGGTCAGCGAATATTTACTTTTGAACCTCTTTTGTTTTGTCGAATATTAAGGTATTATTCTAGATTTAGGTTGGGATTAATAATTATAACTAGTACCTGAACGAAAATCCCTAGTTCCGAGATGTCATTGCTTCGGTCGTACCTCCCTCGCAAAGACAGGAAAACTGTAAGTTGGATGGTTTTTGTTCAAGCACTAACTAAACTGATCAAAACAATTCCATGGATCAAACGACCAATTCCGTATTCGCACCGTTCAATTGGTTAGGCAGATTCTCTATTGCCTTTATTGGTGAACTAGGGGCCATTGGGATCTTTTTTATTCACGCGTTTTGCCTGATTTTTTCTCTGCCCCTTCAGGTGAACAAGACCATACAGCAGGTCTTCTTCATCGGGGCCAAGTCTATCCTGATTATTCTTCTGGTGGGTATTTTCACTGGTATGGTCCTTGGGCTGCAGGGCTACTATACACTGGTCAAATTCGGATCTGAGGGAGTACTCGGCGCGGCAGTGGCGCTCTCACTCATACGTGAATTGGGACCGGTCATGACGGCAATCATGATTATCGCAAGGGCAGGTTCATCCATGGCTGCAGAAATCGGCATCATGCGTATCTCCGAGCAGATCGATGCACTTGACACCATGGACATCAATCCCATCCGCTTCCTGGTAAGTCCACGTATTGTTGCATCTCTAATCAGTTTTCCCTTGCTTACAGCAATCTTTGATGTAATCGGGATTATAGGAGGCTACCTTTCAGGTGTTGTCCTTCTGGGTATCAACTCCGGTATCTACTTCTACCGCATCGAAAGCAGCGTAGTCATGCAGGACGTGAGCGGCGGCTTTATCAAGTCCCTCGTTTTTGGCATAATAGTCTCAACGATTTGCTGCTATCAGGGCTATTTTACACACATGCGTCCCGGAGGCTTTGGTGCCAGGGGAGTGAGCCTGGCCACGACTTCAGCAGTAGTCCTCTCATGCGTGTTGGTTTTAATAGTGGACTACGTTTTGACTTCATTTCTTCTATGAGGACATCGTGACTATTCCGCTGGTCGAGTTAAAAAACGTGACAAAACGGTTTGATAAAAGGACCGTCCTTGACAGGGTCAACCTGACTATCTTTGAAGGAGACATCACGACAATTATCGGCAAAAGCGGCGTGGGTAAAAGCGTACTTCTGAAACACATTATCGGGTTGCTCAAACCTGATGAGGGAGAGATCCTTTTCAATGGCAAGCGTTTAAAAGGCATGACCCGGAAAGAGCGAAAATCATTTAAACAGCAGGTTAGTTACATGTTTCAGAGTAACGCCCTTTTTGACTCGCTCACGGTATTTGAGAATATCGCCCTGCCGCTCAGAGAAAAAACCAGACTGCATGAAGATGCTATCAGGAGCAAGGTGCTGGCCCAAATTGACCGGATGGAGCTTACCGAGGTCACCTATAAGTATCCGTCTCAGATCTCCGGGGGCATGCAGAAGCGTGTAGCCTTGGCCCGGTCACTTGTCACCGAACCCAAGATCATCCTTTTTGATGAACCGACCGCCGGCCTTGACCCTCTCCGCAAAAACACGGTCTTGAGTATGATTGCCCATTACCAGAGAAAAATCAGGTTTACAGCCATTCTGGTCAGTCACGACATCCCGGACGTCCTTTTCATTTCCAATCGTGTAGCCATCATAGATAGTGGCCGGATTCCCTTTCAAGGCACACCCATGGAACTGGAGCAGTCCGAAAACCCGGTTGTTCAAGAGTTCATCAAAGGCCAGGCAAGCCTCAAGGACGAGTTGACAGGATTGGACACCAGACGAGACATAGAGAACATGCTCATTCAGGAAATGGGACGAGTCAACCGCCTCCAGGAGAGCTTTCCTGTTGTAATGTTCACCATAGATAATCTGGAACAAATCAATGAGCATATCGGCCATATTGCAGCCCAGGAAATCATCCAGTGCCTTGGGACGCTTATAAAGGACCATTTCGACACTGCAGATACTTCTGCACGGTATAGTCAAAACGAGATATTGATGGTCCTGCCACATACAGGTCTTAAAGAAGCCAAACAGGTCCTTGACGAATTGGCAACTGACTTACAGAAACAGGAAATCTTCCAGGCAAAAACCTATCCTAAAGCCTGCTTCAGCTTTTCCATACTGGCAGGGCTGGCCGAAGCCAGACCTGGGACGGACCTGGATTCCTTAATGGGACAGGTCTTATCACATCAAAAAATAATCGCTCATCTCAAGTGTACAAAAAACGGTGAAACTGCATGAAAAAGTATTCCATGGAAACAATCGTAGGCATATTTGTCTTTATAGGCCTTCTCTGTGTTGGCTATTTGACTGTCAAGTTAGGCAAGGTGGAATTAATAGGGGGTAATAATTACATCCTATCCGCACGATTCAATTCGGTTTCCGGTCTGAAAACCGATAGCAGTGTGGAGATGGCCGGTGTTGAGATTGGGCGTGTCAGCAAAATCGGCCTGGATTTGGAAAGAGAGATGGCCTTGGTGACACTCAAGATCCGTAAAGATGTTCAAATCACAGACGATGCTATAGCATCAATCAAGACAAGCGGCATGATTGGAGATAAATTTGTCAAAATCACCCCGGGCGGTTCGGATATTATGCTTCAGCCCGGCGAAACCATTACGGAAACCGAATCAGCTATTGACCTTGAGGAGTTAATAAGCGAATATGTTTTTGGGAGCGTGTAATTTGTTTTCGACTTTATCTGATATTCAAAGAGGCGCAATATGAAAAGGCAACCCATAATAATCTCACTTATCCTCATTCTTGCCCTGCCGGTTTCAGCTTCGGCTCAAACTGATGGAGCTCTTGATTTTGTCAGGACCTCGGTAGACAAAGTGCTCACCATACTGCGTAACCCTGCCTACAAAGAGGAATCGACCAGAGAGGTCCAGCGTCAAAAACTTAGGATCCTTGTGGAGATACTCTTCGATTACGATGAAATCACCAGAAGGGCGCTTGGCAGAAATAGGAAGGCGTTTACACCTGAACAGATGGACGAATTCTCTGGCCTGTTTACCAGATTTTTGGAAGAGATCTACTTGGATAGAATCCAGGACTATACTGACGAAAAGATAGTCTATGGCAAGGCAACAATGCTTTCCAAAAACAAGGCAGAAGTGGAAACCAATATAGTAACGGCATCCAAACAGATCCCGATAAATTACAGAGTCGTCTTTCGACACGAAGAATGGAGGGGTTACGATGTCATTATAGAGGGCGTGAGTTTGGTGAGGAACTACCGGAGCCAATTCAATAAGATCCTACAGAAAAAGACTCCGGAAGACCTGTTACAGCAATTACGCGATAAGGTCAACAAGGAAGAAATCCCAACGGATTAAGCCGCTCTATTCAACGGAAAATGTGGAGGTGAATCTTGAAGGTAAATCGCATTACTCTAATCTCTTTCACACTGGTATTTTTGCTTTTCTTTGCCGGATATGATCCTAATTGTCCAAAGGTCTCTGCACAGGAAACCTCTCTGCCGGCAAAAACAAGCGAAGAGACTGCTTCCCAGGATGAATACGATGAATGGATAGACGTCTTAGAAGAAGAGGGGCCAGTACCTTATGTACGTGATCCTCTGGAAAGATTCAACAGGGCAATTTTCACCTTTAACGACTTCTTTTATTTTAAGGCCCTTAAACCCGTTGCCCGTGGTTATGGCTTTATCACTCCCGAACCGGTTCGGGTTAAAGTTAAAAACTTCTTTTACAATATCGGGTATCCTATAAGATTCGTAAACGATATCCTCCAGGCCAAATTCAAGAGGGCCGGACAGGGTACATGTCGATTTGTCTTTAACAGCACGGTCGGCGTACTTGGATTTTTCGATCCGGCCCAGAAGTATTCGTGGCTGAACCCACCGCCGGAGGATACGGGACAGACCTTTGGTACCTGGGGTATCGGCAATGGCTTCTACATTGTCTTGCCGTTTTTTGGCCCTTCTACCTTGCGTAATTCAATAGGACTTGCGGGCGACTGTTTCCTTCAACCCGTAAGCTATATAAACCCTTTTTACATTCCCTTGGGCGTCAAATCTTACGAAAGGGTTAATGAGACATCTCTTTCCATCAACAAATACGAAGACCTTAAAGAATCCGCTCTCGATCCTTACACTGCTTTTAAAGACGCCTATATCCAGAACCGCGAAGAGGCAATTAAAGAATAACTGACATGTATACAAAGGTCCTTGTCCTCCGTTTTCCACCGGAGATCACAGATAAACCCCTGATCTGTAATCTCAGTCGCAAACATGATCTGTGCTTTAACATACTCAAGGCAAAAATACTCCCTGGCCGGGAAGGCCTTATGGTACTTGAACTCTCCGGGCACAAAAAACAGGTAAGGGATGGGCTTCGCTATCTGAAGGATCTGGGCGTTGGCGTTAAATCCGTAGAACAGGAAATTCGCAGGAATGATGATGTGTGTTACCAGTGTGGTGTCTGTACCGGGATCTGTCCTAGTCATGCACTGTACATGAACCGGGAGACCATGGAAGTGATCTTTGACCCCAGAGAATGTACAGGCTGCGAACTCTGTGTGGCAGTCTGCCCTGTGAGGGCCATGGAAGTCCGATTCAGTAAGGACAAAGTCCTGGCCTGATACAGAATGCCGAAAAGCTCAAAGCCCAGAGCCCAGAGCCCAGAGCCAAAAAACAAATCTGTTCTAGTAGCCTTAAGCGGAGGGGTGGACAGCGCTTTCGCGGCCCATGATCTCCTTCAGGCCGGATGGCATACCGAGGCATTCTTCCTGAATATCCTTCCGGAAGGACAATCCGGCACAGGTCTTCTTGCAGCAAAGAATGTAGCAAAGCATCTCGGCATCAGACTTCACTGCCTGAATGAAGCAGAGAGATTCGAGAACGAGGTAATCTCATACTTTAGTAGATCCTATAATATGGGTCTGACCCCAAACCCCTGCGTAATATGCAATAACAGGATCAAGGTAGTCATTGGTCTCTCTCTGGCAGACTCGCTTGGCATTGATTATCTGGCCACAGGCCACTATGCCGGGACAAAGAGGCTTTCAAATGGTCAGACAGGCCTTGTCAAGGCAAAAGATCTAAAAAAGGACCAGTCATATTTTCTGCACCAGATACCTAAAGGGGCCATTCCGAGGTTGATATTTCCACTTGGAGACCGCACCAAGAAAGATGTAATGAAACGGGCTGCTGAAACAGGCCTCTTTCCTTTAGTTCAGAAAGAAAGCCAGGAAATTTGCTTTTTAAAAGGTAATTACCGGACCTTTCTTGAAAAAAGAGGTCTTTTCAATAACCTGCCTGGAGACATTATTACCGTAGATGGGAAGGTTCTCGGAAGACATGCAGGGCTATATGCGTATACCATAGGCCAGAGACAGGGTATTGGTATCCCGGATAAAACGCCGTATTACGTGGTTGCTCTGGACAGGAAAAACAACCGGCTGGTAGTGGGGAAAGAGCACAGCCTCTGGTCGGAAGAACTCCTTGTAGAACATGTAAACTGGCTGGTGTCCCCTGATATGGCCCTTAAACAGCCATGTACAGTAAAGATACGCTATCGTCACCCAGGGGGCTTGGCAAAGTTGGAACTTCTGGAATCCGGTAAGGTTCGTGTCCGTTTTTTCTCAAATCAATGGGCCATAACACCAGGTCAATTCGCAGTCTTTTATCTGGATGATCTGGTACTTGGCGGTGGTCCGATATGCGGGTAGCCTTTTACACTCTCGGGTGCAAGGTCAATCAGTTTGAAACTGCTGCCCTGGCAGAGGGTTTTATCTCAAAAGGAGCGGATATTGTCAATTACACTCAGGAAGCTGATATCTATGTCGTAAATACTTGCACTGTGACTTCAAGGGCTGCCTATCAGTCAAGACAGATACTCAGAAGATTGAGGCGATCCCGAAAAAGATCACGAGTCTTAGCCACTGGTTGTTATGTCCAGGTGGCAGCCCAGGAGATCCTGGAAGCTGTTCCAGGCCAGGTATGTCTCGTGGGAAATGACCAAAAGGCGCAACTTGTAGACCTTGCTTTTGAGATCGAAGACGGCCTGGAATTCTATATTGGCAATATTTCCAGAGTTACAACCATTACGCCCTTTACTGTGAGACGACAATTGGGAAGGACCAGGGCTTTTGTGCGTATTCAGGACGGGTGCAATTCCTTTTGCACTTACTGCATTGTACCTTATGCCCGGGGAAGGAGCAGGAGCCTCGTCCCTGAGTTGGTGGAAAAACAGGTCAAGACTGTGGCTCAGGAAGGGATAAAGGAGGTGGTGCTTACCGGGATTCACATAGGTATATACGGTGAGGACCTGTCGGAAAAGTTCACCCTTCTGGACCTGTTAAAAAGGCTATGCGCGGTCTTTCCTCAGTTGAGATTTCGTTTAAGCTCCATAGAACCCTCAGAACTCACTTCGGACATGATATCGTGGGCAAGATCCACCCCAAATTTCTGCCCGCACTGGCACATTCCTTTGCAAAGCGGTTCTGATAAAATCCTGAAACTGATGAACCGACATTACACATCTTCCTATTATAGAAACCTGATTATGGAATTGAGGGCTGCCATGCCTGAGGCAGCCATAGGGGCAGATGTGCTGGTCGGGTTTCCAGGGGAAGATGGGCCTGCCTTTGAAAAGACAATGGAATTGATCTCAGAACTCCCCATTACTTATGTCCATGCATTTCCATTTTCCCCCAGGCCCGGGACTGTGGCTGCAGCAATGAACGATATGGTACCCAAAAAAGAAAAAGCGAAAAGAGGCCGGGCTGTCAGGGACCTGGGAAGTGAGAAAAAACAGGCCTTTTACCGTTCCCATGTAGATAAAATATTTGAGTGCCTTGTGGAGCAGAAAGACAAAGAGTCTGGTCTGTGGCGAGGACTCACTCCAAACTATATCCCTGTGCTGATTGAGACCGAAAGAGATCGGACAGACCTTAAAAACCAGGTCCTTCCGGTCCGGATCACAAAGGCTGAAAAAGGAATGGCTTTTGGGACATTATTAAAATAGCGATCCTATCCAAGCTCTCCGACACTGAGGCCCCTCACGTTTTTCCTCATGTATTCACTGTCTTTTATTACGTCAGAGATATTAGTGCTGTTGATGAGGAAGATCCTTGGAGCGTCTTCGCCTCTGAGCAGCCGGAGCGGCTCAAGAAAGGCAGGTTCAACCCCCATTGAGGCGAAGGCATCCAGAAAATCTGCCCCTTTAGCCTGGTCAATATCCATATATGCCATGAGTTCATCCATGGCTTCCATGCCATTCAGGGTCAAGAGCCTGGCAATGGCCACAATGATTGCGGTGTTACCACACATGCACGCCCACATGGCCGCTTTTATGGAATAGCGGTTCCCGTTAAAGGAAATGGCCACACCTTCTGCGTTCTTAATAAGCTCCAGGGCCTGTACATCAGTAATACTGTCTCCTACGTATAGGACTTCTGATAAGGTGAGCCCTGTCTTTTTGAGGCTATCCTCAACTGCCCTTGCCTTTTCAAAGCCACCTACCGGGTTTACATCGGACAGTATTTTTCCGATCCCCATTTTTGGGATCTCTTCCCAAAATATGGTATCCAGACGGCTCACCAAGGCCTGGTTCTCATTGCTGAGATCTCTGATATTTTCTGCCTCTTCAGGCCACGAAAGAAGGGGTTGGCCGGCAATCTCTGAAGCCATTTCTTTAAGTCTGTTTTGTTCCTGTTCTGTGAGCTCGTATTGGTCCAGGTCCAGAGAAGTGCAGTAGACCTGATCTTCAGGGAAACCGGTCACCTTGCAGAGTGCTTCGAGATAGGGACAATAGCTTGTGCTTATGATGAAAGTAGGCATCAAACCGGCTACTTTGGAAAGCATATCCCTTGCCCCTGGAAGGAGCATCAGGGTCCTTTTTGAAAATTCTTCTATTTTCTTATTGGTAGCCCCGTAAGTCATTAAAAAGGGAAGAACCAGCTTGAGGGTGTCCCCTGCCTTGTAGCCTTGCCTTCTCTCTATATCTGCAAGGTAATCGTCGTATTTGCTGACCCTGGCAAAGAAATTCCCTCCTTCAGGTATCAGGGAATTACAGAGCTCATAGGCATTGTCATTCTGGGTTATGGGGCCTTCACAGTCGATGTTGAGTTGAGGCATCTCCACACTCCTTTCTTAATTAATTGATAATTGAGGAATTTGAAGGTACTTATTGATTTTAATCTAGAGTTTAACTCTCAGATACACAAAAGCAAATATCTAGCTGATTGTATTGGATATCAGTAATATTAGCCGGGATCACGCCAAATATCCTCTGCCGAATAGGTTTTTGTCTGTCGCTGGAAGAACCAGGAATACCATCCGAACTTCCTGACAATTTCAAGACAGGGAGGAAAGTTAACCATTATACCCTGTTGGACAAGTACGACGTAACTTCTCAATAAGTTGGGGTAGATTACATTTTGCAACTATTCACTGGATTCCTGCTTTCGCAGGAATGACGGGCGTTAACATCCAAACGTCATTCCGGCGAGAGCCGGAATCCAGACATCTTACCCTGAGTTATTGAGAAGTTGCAGTACGACCAATTTTTTGTCGTCCTGCTGACCACACGACTCGTGAAAGACCGATTGCCTTTAACAGGAATTGATAAGATGTTTCTTGCACATATCAATCGCGGCGTTGAAATCTTGACTGCTCGGGTGAAAACTGTTGGGGATTTGGGTCATCTTGCGTGCATTGCATTTAGCCTGAAAGTAGCAAGTTTTCTCCGAATTAAAAAGTCTTCGGTCCCCTTGGAAGGCGGCGAAGGCGCAAGGCTTGCCGGTTTAAGGATCATCCACTCTTAAGTGTCTTCGGGATTGACGGACATTTTTTCTTTGATTTCTTCCTCGATAATATCAATAAGTTCAAGGCTATTTATCGGTTTGGAAGGTTGTACATTGTCCTCCCGGCCAAGATGGATATGATAAGGAAATCCAGGCAAACCGGGAAAGTGTTCGGCATTATCCCATCGCTTTATCAATTGTTTTTGCTCCTTGTCCATCCATTGATATCTGTATGCTTTGGGAAAACACTCCTCATCTTCACATACAAAATATTCTGAAATTTCCAGAAAATCACTATTTGCCAGAACAAGCCGTGCCCTGAAATAACCACGGTCGGAAAGAACGATTCTCTCATCAATAATTTCAACTGATTGGATGGAACTGCTGACCGCAAGCTTGACCTTGAGGTTCATCAAATACGTTTCAGCGTTCATCAAGCGCTTTCTTCCTGCAGAAGTCCAATTTTCTGGAAAAGCGCCGTCCGCATGTCAAGAAAAGATATCCATTCGATATTATCCGCGGAATCATCCGCCAGACCGGCATGAAATTTTTCAGCAAACTCCTCGGAATCCATATCGTATTTTGCTTCTAGTTTTTCTATTCTGGTTTCAATTTCTGTCAGTTCACGTTTTAATTTGGCAAGCTCAAGCTCCACTAATTTGTTGAGAGCCTTTCCGACAAGATCACTCTTATATCCTTTCTCCAAAAGGGCCTCAAGGATATGTAATTTACTTAAGCTGGCAATGTCACTCTGCATG
>JAJSZR010000007.1 GCA_030262715.1 Deltaproteobacteria bacterium | reverse complement strand
TTCACGAATACAAGTATATGCCGCACGAATGAGCCATATATCTTGGGCTGGGCACGTATTATTTCGCCGATCGTCTCTATGGATCCCCAATTCGTGGCTGCTGAGTCGCCGCTGGCTAGAAGAAGCCTCCTGACCAGATCGCCCACAAGAGCCGGCCTGTCTGTGGCTAGTGCCCCTGCGACCGCACCCAGTGTGGTAATTGCCTTCCACATCAACATCTCATCTGTTGAATACAGAAGGCGTTGAATCTTTCTTAAAACCAAGGGGTCTTCAAAGGCCATTGCCCTGATTTTTTCAACCTCTCCGGACTCTACAAGGGCCTTGACCTGCTGCTTGGAATACCGGTGTGATCTCCTCTCGAAATAGGCCTTATCTTTCTCTTCCTGAGAGATCCGGGTTCCAGCGAACAACTTAAGCCTCTCCTTGATACCCTCATGGGTGACCTCACGGATATCTTTTCCCATTCGAATAAAGACAAGTGCGGCCTTTACTACTTTTTCGTCCTTTGTCAGTCCAGTAGGCTGGACAAGGTGAGACTCGATATCATAATTTTCTAAAATAGCGTCCCCATAGTCCTCTCCCGGCGTAAGACTCCACGCCAGGTCCCAGTCATCATTGCAGGCAAAACCAAGTGCCTCAACCCAGGCTGCACCAAGACTGTGCCCTGTGACATCATGGACATATACTGCTCCGCACTCGCATGCACCGTAGTCAAAGTCTCCGAATCTCCTTGGCTCCACTTCCTTTGGGCGATCTATGGGACTGTCACAGAATGGACAGATGGGCTTATAAGCACTCTTTCCCCTTGCCATGGATTAGCTAACCTCCCTTTCCCGAGATTCCGCCTTGGCAGAGACCATCTCCGCAAACTGAGAGGAGACAGGATATCCGATCTTTTTGGCCTTCTCAAGGTGGTCAAGGGACAAGTCGTAATCCCCGTGGTAGTGATAAGCAACGGCAAGATTGTTGTGGACAATGCCAAATTTAGGGGCCAGACTGGCGGCCTTTTCCCCGGCCGCAATGGCACTGTCCAGATCATCGAGTCCTACGTTGACAGTGACGAGATTCGCCAGGGCACTGATCAACTCCGGTTTGATCTCAAGGGCCTTATTGAGATATTCTGCTGCATCCTCCCATCTCTGCATGTTCATATAGGCTGCACCTATATTAGACATGGCCTCAGTAGACTCGGGGCGAATCCTGAGTGCCTCTTTGCTCTCGGTTATGCCGTCCTCAAGTCTACCCATCTGGAAATAGAGTATACTCAAGTTGAGTTTTATCTCAAAAGACAATGGATCAAGTTCCAGGCCATATTTGAAGGTGAATTCTGCATCCTCCAGTCTCCCGGCATTCCGGTAGACCATGCCAAGCCTGAGGGCCGCAATGACGGACTTCGGATTATCCTCCATCTCTTTTTCAAGATCTCTAATCAATTGGTTCCGGCGGGTGGAATTATCTCGCGGCGGACGGGCCATAAACACCTCCTTATATTTGAACACTTGAATAATTTATCTAAAATAAATATTAAAATATAACATATTTTTGCCATCAAAACATCTCATGAATTCTCATACCTTCTTTTGCCTCATCTCTGATTACACTGTAAAAAGTTCTGAAACTTGATTTCGCTCAAAATGCCTCAGATGCAAGGCGCGAGATTTCCGAGGAACGAGGCGTACTTAGCGTACGTCGCAATGACGAGGAAATCGAAGCAACGCAGCAGATGGGGTATTTTCAGCGGAATCATGTCTTAAATGAAAGCCTTGGATAACCTCATATAGCTGTTGCACGTGACTTTCCAGGTTAGCCTGTATTACTGAAAAGTCCCCTGGATCTTCTTTCGTGTACAGGTCCAACAGCGGATGAAAAAGCCTGGCAAGCTCTTCCCGGTCAAAAGCCTTAAACAAAAAAAGCAGGTCTCGGACTTGACCGAGTCGGTATCTGCCATCGGCCTCCATGATCCGAAGGCCCTTGAAAAAGCCTTGTATTAAAGCCTCTACTGAAAAACCATCGGCCCAGGCCCCCATACCTACACCGTCCAATTTATCGAGCCGCATTCTGATTGACAGGTTCAAGAAAAAATATGTCAATGCTATAACTGGATCGACGGTATCCTCTGGCGAAAATAACATAATTGGCTCATATTTCCTGGCTGTCGTGAGCTTGACATCAATGATTCCTCCCTCGCTCCTGACTATAAAGTCCCCTGCCGCGTGGTGCCAGGGATAGATCTGGTTAAAGCCCCGGATATCATAATATAGGGTGAGTATCTTCGAGGACTGTCTGAAAATCTCAAACCCTTCCTCCCTTGACGTAAACCAGTTGCCGTTTCTCAGATCCCAGACGCAAATCCGTTGTTTTCCCCTTTTTTCATCCGTGGAAAGATGCCATTCGTGATAGTCTTCAAACCATTCTGTCAAAGACATGGACATGGATTCGTTCCCGTGGTCGGAGTAAACCTTGACATCTCCTTCAAAATACGGCACTGGCAGATAGGAATAGGCAAATGTTGAATTCAGGAATTTTAGCAGATCAAATTCATGCCTCAGCCAGACCTTACTATTCTCAGAAACAGCGGTGCTGACGCACATCTTCAGGGACTGCCTGCCGGAGAAGACCTCTACACTTGCCAAATGGTACAGCGCTCCATGCTTTTCAGTGCGAATAAGGATTTCATTGATATGATCAGGGCTAATATCCGTCTTTAACTGTTCACGAAGGACTGTGACCAGGGATCTCCCATGATCCCTGAGAATAAAGTCTTTAATTGCCTCGAAATAGTTACCCAAAGTCAGGAAAGGATGGCTTTCTCCAGGACTGATCAAGAAAGGCCGCTGAAGATCATCAGAACAAACAGGGATATCCCCTTTTGGAGCAGAGAAAAGATATTTGATGATCACTAGTTGTCCACTGCCTGTAAACGGTTATAAATTTTTTAATTGTGCAGACTTTGAAATTCCTTTATGCTAAAATGGAATTAACATAAATAAACATATTTAGGTGACTTTACAACAAAATATGAATAACGAAAAATCCTTTAAAGAGGATATTATGGATAAATGCTGCCTTATAGTTAAGACCGGACTCCGTTGCTTAGTATGTGGCGGTCCGGTCCGCATAAAGGGCAAGTGATACAATGCCCGAGTGGTCTGCAAGGCTTGCGGACAGGAATTCCCAGCCAGGCTTTACAGGGATGATATTGAAGACATGAAGGAAAAAATGATCTCTCAATTATTCGAGGAAATTCCCTCCCCTAATAAAAACCATTGAACTCCAAAAAAATATAACCGTTCACGGGATTACAATGCCAGTTTTATCGCAACCCACCGAACTGTAAGCGTTTACAGGGTGCTGCAGATGCAAGGCGTACGGGTACGCAGACGTACTTCCTGTACTTCAAGTGCCCGACAACAAAGCAGATGCGGTGTCCTGTGAACGCTTACAAAAAAATAAAGCCCGCCATATTTGGCGGGCTTTTGATTTTGTCTAATGAACCCGTTTATGTCGCTGCCTCTTCCTCCCTGATGGTCACTGCAACCTTGTGAAGCACTGTAAGTATTAGTGCACCAATTCCCCAGATGGCCAGAGTAATGGATATCTCAGGGAATGTAGCCGAGTACTCTACGATCCTGTCAAAAGGATTCGGGATAAATCCACCGATGACAAGTGCCACGCCCTTATCGATCCAGCAGGCTATGAAAACTGAAGCGCAGGCAAAGGCCAGGATGCCGTGGTGCCTTCGGGCAGGCGGGATCAGCAAGAGAAGGACCCCAATAGCCGCAAAGGGAGCAGCAGCCCACATCCAGGCTACAAGTTTGCCGTGGCCGTGCAGGCCGACAAACAAGTATTGAAGGGGGTGCATGTGTCCTGGGATATTGCTGTAAAAGGCTGTGAAGAACTCCATGCCTACCAGGAACAGGTTTATGATCATGGCATAGCAGACGGTCTTAGCTATGGTCTGCAAGGCGTCTCTTCCTGGATCAAATTTGCTGACCCTGCTTATAATAAGGAGCACAATTATCAGCAAGGCAGGACCGGATGCAAAGGCCGATGCAAGAAACCTGGGGGCCATCACGGCTGTCAGCCACAAATGCCTTCCCGGAAGGCCGGCGTACAGAAACGCTGTTACTGTGTGAATGCTGACTGCCCAAGGTATGGAGAGATAAATAAAAGGTGTCAGCCATCCCGGATGCGGCCTATGACTCGCCTCGGCCAACAGGCAATTATACCCGACTATGATATTGATCGTGAGATACCCAACCAACACGCACATATCCCAGAAGAGAATGGAGTTGGGTGTGGGATGCAACAGCACATTAAGCATCCTCTGTGGCTGCCCTATATCCACCACAATGAACAGCATACACATAGTCACTGCTGCAATTGCAAGAAACTCACCAAATACTATGATCTTGGCATATTTCCTGTAGTTGTGGAGATAGAGCGGTATGACTATCATCACAGCAGATGCGGCCACTCCGACCAGGTATGTGAACTGTGCAATATAGACACCCCAGGAGATGTCCCTGCCCATTCCGGTAATTCCCAGTCCAACATTGATCTGGTAGAGCCAACACCCAAAGCCGACACCAATGATGCCCAGCAGAAAAACTATCCACATATAGTATCTAGGTTCACCCTTTAAAGCCTTTTCTATCATGGCATCATCCTCACACTAAGTAAAAGACTGACGGCTTTGTGCCGAGCTCTAACTTACGCCTCATGGAACTACGCTTGCGCAGGATCTGCCGCACATTGGAATCAGGGTCTGCCAGGTTCCCAAAAAACAGCGCCTGAGGAGCAGCCTCAACGCATGCGGGCAACTTGTCCTGTGCAAGCCTTTCCACACAGAAATTACACTTTTCCACCACACCCCTCATCCGGGTGGGGAATTCCATATTGAATTCCTTCTCGTTAAGCGCCTTCCTGGGATCAAACCAGTTGAAGCTGCGAGAGCCATACGGACATGCAGCCATACAGAAGCGACACCCGATGCAGCGGTGATAGTCCATGGCCACGACCCCGTCAGGCCTCTTGAATGTGGCCTTTGTGGGACACACCCTTACACAGGGCGGCTCATCACAGTGGTTGCACAGACACAGGAACGGGAGTTCCTTCACGTGATCGTCCATATATTCGTTTTCATTCCCTGCAAAGGTATGCTCGTAGTCGTCTCGCCAAAGCCACTTCACCTGGTTTTTTGAATTCCCGAAGTCAGGAATATTGTGTGTGGAGTGACAGGCCTTTATACACTTATCAACGACCCCAGGCTCTGAGCATTTCTCTACATCAATAACCATTCCCCAGCGTATAGCCGCCTCTGCCGGCTCCTCAGGAGCATGTTCCTCTCCGTGGTGCACCGCGGCATCAAGCGTACCAGGGCGGAGTAATTCAAAGGCACCCTTACCCCCCAAGCCAAATAATGTGGAAAGCCCGGCTATCTTTATGAATTCTCTTCTATTCATGCTCATAACTCGTTCCTTTTTGGCTCTTCCTTCGGCGCAATGTGGCAATCCCAGCAGTACGGTGAAACCCCTGTGTAGTCATGGCACTTATCGCAGAAGTCCTTCTTGTTGGAATGACACTTCATGCACGTATTCTGAAGGCTGATATAATATTTTTTGCCGTCCTTATTGATATAGTCCCTGTTGCCGTCCCTGAGGGCCTGATCACGCCAATGGTTTATGAGCTGCATGTGCGTGGTCCGCATAAAATGCTTGTCCTCCACACACTTCCTTTCGGCCTTGGCCATTTTCTTGATCTCCGGCGTGTCGATCTTCGGCTCAGGTACAGGAGCGGCCTTCCCCGCATTCATCCAGAATGCGGCAGTAAATAAGGCGACAAAGATAGCAAGCCCTACTAAGATCTTCCAAGCGTCATACATCCCCTTGTTCCTCCTTGCCCTGGATCTCTTCCTTGCGTAATACTATTTGTCTCTCCTTTGAACATTGACTATGGTTTTGGCTCCCACGTTGCGATCTCAAACCCGCGCAGATTATTTGTCCTCGGACCCTCCCCTTCCATGATCAGGGCATTGGCCACCAACTCGGTAATGCCGGTGCAACCGACGTCCGGATTCCAATATCGCTGGGCATCAGGGAAAGCCGCCCTGTCAATGGCACAGATGCAGGCGAGCATGTTTACACCATACTTGTCCCTTACATACCTGACGGCATTCTGCCTTGGAAAGCCGCCCCTCATCCTGAGCTCCATATTCTCCGAGGCATTCAGACCAGACCCGCTCCCACAGCAGAATGTCTGATCCCTGAGGGTATTCTCAGGCATTTCATAGAAGTGGTTGCAGACATTCTTGATGACGTAGCGGGGCTCTTCCAGCAATCCCATACCCCTGGAAGGATTGCAGGAGTCGTGGTACGTAACCCTGAGACGATCGTTACGGCTCGGGTCCAACTTGAGCTTGCCGTGCTTTATCAGGTCTGCGGTAAACTCCATGATGTGGACCATCTTATGGGCCTTGGCATTCTCGAACTTTGTCCCTGTAATAGGAGAGACCGGTTCCTCAAGAAAATCCACGGGACCGTGCCATGTGGTCATGTACTGGTTCAGGACCCGCCACATATGACCGCATTCACCGCCAAGGATCCATTTTACACCCAGGCGTTTGGCCTCCAGGTATATCTTGGAATTCATACGTTTTGCTATGTCATTAGCGGTAAAGTAACCAAAATCACCGCCCTCGGACGCATAAGTACTCCATGTGTAATCAAAGCCATATTCTTTTCTTAGATATTCAAAGAGCAACAAATAGCCAGCAAGTGTGTATATACCTGGTTCGGCAAACACATCACCTGATGGGGTGACAAAGAGGATATCCGCACCTTTTCTATTCCAGCTAACATCGAAACTGATGCCCACATTCTCTTCAATATCCCCCAGCATGCAATCAATACACTCTTTATATGCCTGGGGCTGGAGGCCGAGGTGATTTCCTGTATGGATACATTTGTAGCACGATTCCTGTATCCAGGCGATATTCATTCCGAGCTCGTTCATGATCTCCCTTGCCATAATGGTGATCTCCGCAGTATCTATTCCATAAGGGCAAAAGGTCGAGCATCGACGGCATTCACTGCACTGAAACATATAATACCAGATCTGCCTCAACACGCCTTTGGTGAGCTTTCTTGCGCCGGCAATACGCCCCAGTATCTTACCTGTTTTAGTGAACTCACCCCTGTACACCGACCTCAACAACTCTGCCCGCATAACAGGCATGTTCATTGGATCGCCACTGCCGAGGAAATAATGACACTTATCCGCACAGGCACCGCACCTGACACAGATATCCATATATATCTTGAATGTACGATACTTGTCGAGCATGTCCCTCATCTTATTGAGAAACCGCTCCTTCCAGTCATCAGGGAGCTCCCAGTCCTCATCTTCGACTACCCAGTACTTTCCCCAGTCGCTTCGATCGTTCATCTGGATACCGGCCAAAACATTTGGTCTGGCTGGATAGCAATAAATACCTGACTTGATATTAAGAGGACGATCCATCCAGTTGCCACGAGGCGGTTTATAATCAAGATTCAGCGACTCATAGTATTTAGGAATATTCGCCATTTTTTTATTCCCTCTCCACTGGTATTCCGGCATTTTTCATTTTTTCTCTGAAATCATTTTCATACTCTTCATAGGTATGGAGCTTGACAGGATAGTTCCAGGGATTGACGTGCATCTTGGCGCGGTTGGTGTTTGCCAGATTTCTCCCCGGGCTGAGGAACACGCCACCTGCATGCATCAGTTTGCTGAAGGGAAAATACGCAAACAGAGTGCTGACAAGGGCCACATGAACGAAAAATATTGCACCGATCCCCTCTGGTAATACAGGGTGCAAACTGGCCAGACCAACAGTGAGCTCTTTTACGCTTACTATATCTACTCTGATGAAGAACCGCATAAGCACACCGGATATACCGATACCCAAGATCAAAAACAGGGGGAAGTAATCGTTAGCCAGGGATATGTACCGCATTTTCGGCACTATGACACGCCTTACAAAGAGATAGCTCACAGCACCTATAAGAAGTATGTCAGTGATGTAAAGCGTCGGTGCGCCTATCTGAAGCATCCCGTCTACAAGGTCAAGTACGTTCACGAAGGCCGGTACAGGCTCAACAAAGAGCCTCAGATGCCTGACCGCAATAATAAGAAAAGAATAGTGAAATGCCAATGCACCTAGCCAGAGCCATTTTGAACCGCCGTAGATGATATTTCCGCTTGCCATCTCCGCCTTTGTGTGCTTGAACAGCGAACGGAAGGCGAATACTTCAAGGATCATACGGCCTATAACCTCGAGTGTGTTGCTAGGACATTCAAGCTTGTTCCGTTTTATCCAGGGAAGGGTCTTCTGCTGCCCACACGTAGTGGGTATGCGAAAAGGAACAGGTGACCGTCCCCAGTCTACGACTCGATAAATAAACCCCAAAATGAATATGACAAATGCCGCATAGGGGACAAGGATCCCGAAGACAAGCTGCAGACTTGATACCTGCGCCCCAACCAAAGCAACCAGAACAATTGCCAGAACCGCGCCTAAAGATACACCTAACGATACTTTTACATCCATTACCGTTACCTCACTTCTCCTAGACCGCAGTTGTTACAGCAGTCTTCAGCCACCTTACCCTGCCTCTGCTCTTGTTTAAGCATATAGGAGAGACACCTCATGTTTCCCCCTGTAACGTATGGTCTTTTTATAAAATCATCCAATTTGTTTCCCCAGATCGTCTCCCGGCACTTCATATATACGTCAAAGGCGAGGAGGGCACAATAGTCGATCCTCGACTCAAATTCCAACAGGTCTTCAACTTTAATAAGTCCGTCTTTTTCTATATCTTTTTTCAGCTCATCCCTGATGACCTTCTTAAGCAAAAAAACAACAGCAACAGCACTTGAGGGCTCAAATTCCTGAACCGCCCTGATCCTGATAATTCTGTCCAGAAGAGAGGATATGTTCTGCGGGTTATTTTCGTTAAGGAGCTCATCGAAAAGTGGCCCCATTGTTTCGGAAATTGCAGCGCCTAAGGGATTGGCAAACCTATTTCTTTGGTGCCTGAAAAACTTTACGGTTTCAGCAGGATAAGTTTCCTGGACACTCTGGATCCACTTATCCACTACATGGTCTCTTTTTTTTGTCAGAAATTTTTCTAGATTCATGGTCACATTGCTTTTAAGGCTTCAGACTAAACTATTTCCTGCCATGCTGACAGGATATTAACATTCATCCGTTCATCCTGCGACATGGGCTGGCCATATTAGCCTATAGTTACTTTGAAATCATTCAGAATCTCCCCTCTAATTTTCTGAATGACAATTCATAATGAACATCTCTTTATACAAAATGTGATTCCATGTCAAGGCCAACTATGGATGAAACCGGATTTGAATAAAATATTTATGTTATCCCCTCTCCCTGACTCCCGGAGTATTGCAAGCTGCTTATTTAAAATAAATTAAAGATATACTTGCACTGGTCATTCTTGACTGTTACGTGCACAAACTGTTACGTCTCTATTCTGAGAGAAGTCCAAAGAAGTTCCTTTTCAATTGCGTTAGATGCGCTATCAGGAGAAAAATGAAAATATTTCTCATATATCCATATTGTCTTGAAGACCGACTCCAGGATTACGATGTAAGGGTCGTGCCCATAGGCGCTTATTATTTAGGCGCTGTGCTAAAAGTAAATCACTATGATGTCGAGATACTGAACTGGTATAATATTAATAAAACGCCTGAAAGAATCAAGGAGATTCTGAAAGAAAAGAGGCCGGATATCATTGGTTTTTCCATCTTGCATGCAAACCGCTGGGGCGGCATAGAGATTGCCCGGATTGCCAAGCAGCTTAATCCTGAGGTCAAAATTGTGTTTGGCGGGGTTGGAGCTACCTTTTTATGGAGACATTTCCTGACGCATTTCCCGGAAATAGACTTCGTCGTTATGAGAGAAGGAGAATACACCTTTTTAAATCTGGTAAAATGTATTGAAAAAGTAGATTATGAACATATTGAAGATATTAAGGGAATTGCTTTTAGGAAAGAAGGCAAGATACTAAAGACAGAAGATGCCGCATTTATACAAGATATTGACGAGCTGCCCATTCCGGCAAAATATTTTGAATATCAGCATGTAATCTCATCTCGAGGTTGTCCATGGAATTGTACGTTTTGCGGATCACCTCGATTTTGGAGACGTAAAGTCAGATTTCACTCTCCGGAATACTTTGTGGAGCAACTGGAACTGCTCTACAAAAAAGGAATTAATTTTTTTTATTTCTCAGATGATACCTTTACGGTCAAAGGAGACCGGGTAATTGAGATATGCAAAAAAATCATGGAGAGGTGTCTTAATATCACCTGGGTGGCCATCTCGCGAGTAAACTATGTGAGTGAAGAGATATTATATTGGATGAGGAAGGCCGGCTGCATTCAAATCAGCTATGGCGTAGAAAGTGGTTCTGAAAAGATCAGAAATTACCTGAATAAAAATATTAAGACCAAAGACATAAAAAAGGCCTTTGAATTAACTACGAAATACGGGATCCTGGCGCGTGCCTATTTCATTTATGGCTCTCCTGGGGAAGGCTGGGCAACTATTCAGAAGACCATAGATTTGATGCATGAAATAAGACCAATGAGCACTGTTTTTTATATACTTGACATTTTTCCAGGTACGGCACTTTACTCGGATTTCAAGAAAAAATACAAGGTCTCAGACAAGATCTGGCTGCAGCGAATAGAAGATATCATGTATTTTGAAACCGATCCTCGTCTGTCCAAGGATTTGATATTGGCCTTTGGCGAGAAGCTAAGAAGGGAATACTATGGAAATCTTCACCGATACGTTGATGCCATTGAACTTATAGATAAAAAAGAACTCTACGAACTGCATTCAGGTTTTTGCTCGAGACTGGGGATGACATTCAGCCACGGGGACTACGCCAGGATCGACGCTGTCATGGAAAAAGAGAAAACCGCTGAAAAGCTGTTCAGAAGGGCATTGGGTTATCACCCTGACCATCGTGCTTATCTGGGATTGGGCATCATTAAGCAAAAAAACAAGGCCTTTGATGAATCTATCAGGATTTTATCAGAAGGCGTTAAATATTTCCCGGACAGTGAGCCATTGAGTGTGTGCCTGGGAATTAGCTATATGAATTTAGAGGAATATAGCAAGGCCCTTTCATATCTCCTGAATTTCCCGGATTCAAGAGAAGCGGTTCCCTATATTGTAAGCTGTTACAAGGCATTAGGTGATTTTGAAAAAGAATCTTACTTTCTTGGGAAACTCCGTTCTCTCCAACAGGGCATGGGTTAAGTTGAATGTTCGGTATTGAATATTCGTTTTTCATTCGATGTTGGATGTTCGATGTTCATTTTTTAAAACAATTCCTTACGGCATAAATGTAAAAGGTAGTATAACCTCATGTTCCAAGAAAACTTCCCCAGATTAGTAATCGCGGGGCTTAAGGGCGGAGCAGGAAAGACTGTTGCCGCTTTAGGCCTGGTTCGTGCCTGGCAAAGACAGGGCCTTCAAGTAATTCCTTTTAAAAAAGGCCCCGATTACATTGACGCCGGCTGGCTCTCTCAGGCGGCCAAAAGGCCCTGCTACAACCTGGATCCCTTCCTGATGTCCAAGGAAGTCATCCGTAAGTCATTCGCCTTCAGGGCAAAAGACGCTGATATCAGCGTAATAGAAGGTAATCGCGGTCTCTTTGATGGAGTAGATGACTCCGGTTTAAGTAGCACGGCAGAACTTGCTAAGTGGATAGATGCTCCTGTTGTTCTGGTATTGGACTGCACCAAAATGACAAGGACAGCCGCAGCCCTTGTCCTGGGCTGTCAGAGGCTTGATCCGGAACTTCGTATTGAGGGAGTAATACTCAACCAAATAGCCGGATCCCGCCATGAAACAATTGTCAGGCAATCTGTGGAAAAGTACACAGGGCTTTCTGTGCTCGGCGCCCTGCCAAGGATGAAAGGTGATCCTATCCCTATGCGCCATCTTGGTGTAACTCCGTGGGAAGAACACCCACAGGCCGCCAAAGCCTTGGACAGACTGAGCCAGATGATGACAGAGTCAGTGGATATTCATGTATTAGCAAAAATCGCTGATCAGAATAGTAAATGGGAATTTGGCAACAGGGATGGCGCGGAATTATTCCCTGGTACGGAAGAGATCCCTTCTTCACAAACGCCTCTCGTAGGTGTGATCCAGGATGGGGCCTTTCAATTCTATTATCCTGAAAACCTTGAAGCCTTGGAAAAAGCCGGGGCAAAGCTCATATTCCTGGATTCCCTTCAAGATGGCGGATTGCTGGAACTCAATGCACTATATATAGGGGGAGGTTTCCCTGAAACACAGGCTGCCCGCCTTTCAGCTAATGAAGCCATGAGGAAGGATCTTTATCAGGCTATAGATCAAGGACTTCCTGTCTATGCAGAGTGTGGAGGCCTGATGTATCTGGGCAGGCAACTGGTTTGGCACGGGCAGACCTATCCCATGGTAGGAGCCATCGGTTGGGATTTTGTTGTCGGTGAAAGGCCGGTTGGTCATGGTTACAGCGCCCTGGAAGTTATCTCCCGGAATCCCTTTTATAATGTAGGGACAATATTGCAGGGCCATGAATTTCATTACTCCAGACCGGTCCTGGTGGACAAAAGAAATTCAGGGAAACTAAGCTGCCGTGTAATAAGGGGGCATGGCTTTGACGGACACCTTGAAGGAGTAGTGTTCAAAAATATCTTTGGAACCTATACCCATATTCACGCCCTTGAGCGCTCTGAATGGGCCATCCGTCTGGTAGAGATCGCTATTGAATATCGCCGCGTAAAATCACAGGGGAAATATCAAAACATACGGAAATTATTTTGAGCAATTTATCAAAAAACAGGGTTGACAAAAAGATCGCCCATCGTCTATATGAACGATCTAGTATGTAACTGCCAAGAGATGCAGGCTAAATCTATTATAAAAGGAGGATTTTATGTACGAGATTACTATTGATTATGATAAGTGCCAGGGCGATGAGGAGTGTGTGGGCAACTGTCCATCTGAAGTGTATGACTGGGACGAAGAGAATTCAAGGCCGATAATCGCCAGGCCGGAGGACTGTTTGGGCTGTGAGACCTGCGTGGAGGTCTGTGAAGTGGGCGCCATCACTGTTGAGGAAGTCTAGCACAATTTAAACATTGAATTTTATCAGACAAAAAAGGGGTAGCCATTGATTGGCTATCCTTTTTTTGTAAAAATTTCCTTTGTGAGAGAACTGCTACAGGTCTTTCCCCTTGGCAAGGACGAGACGCGCTGCCTCCACATCCTTCGTGATCTGTCCGGCCAGTTCCTCTGCCCCGGCAAATTTCTTTTCATCTCTCAATCGCTGTATCAAATCCAATTTAATCGGATGGCCGTAAATATCCTTATCAAAGTCAAAGATGTGGACCTCGGCCCCCAGATCCTGCCCGCCAAAGGTGGGGTTGTACCCGATATTCATCACCCCTCCATAGCGCTGGTCTTGATGGATAACCTGAACTACATAGACCCCCGGTTTGGGACATAGATCCTCCTTGTCAATGCGCAGGTTTGCTGTGGGAAAGCCTACGACCGGACCGCCTCGACGTATTCCTTCCTGTACGATTCCATGAATCTGATAATACCTTCCAAGGAGAAGCCGGACATTTTTCATCTCCCCCAGGGTCACCTGTTCTCTGACGTTAGTGCTGCTGACTACCATGCCTTCCACAGTAACAGGAGAGATAACATGTACGTTAAATCCAAGCTTGGATCCCATAGCCTGGAGTAAAGATATATTTCCCTGCCGACCCTTGCCAAAGGCATAATCATATCCCACAACCAGGTCCTCCATCCCTATAGTCTGGTGAAGTATTTTATATACAAAATCGTGGGCAGAAGTGCCTGCGAACTCTTTGGTAAAGGATAAGCAAATCAGGTGTCCGATGCCGGCCTCGGCTATCAGCTCCACCTTATGGTCCATTGTTGAAATAAGCTTTGGTGGACTTTGAGGCCTTAAGACCTTCATGGGATGAGGTTCAAAGGTAAGTGCTACCGTGTCCCCATTTCTTGGCCCTGCAAGCTCCACTACCCGGCGGAAAAGGGCCTGATGCCCCAGATGTACTCCGTCGAAGTTACCTATAGTCAATGCAGACCGACAAAATGGTTTTTCAATTTCGTGCAGGCCTTTATAGACCTTCATTTCAAATCTTCTTCAGATTGTGATTGCAGTCTCTGCTCCAGACATTCATTCCTTGTTTGATCAGCAGACACTACAATGGCCCCTTGACAAGTGCAAGCGCTGTCTATTTAATGATTTTCGCTCAGCCGAAGTGGCGGAATTGGTAGACGCGCTAGATTCAGGATCTAGTGGATATTATATCCGTGGGAGTTCGAATCTCCCCTTCGGCACCACCTAATTCTAAATTTTGAATTTAAGATTGCTGATTTTGAGCAGAATTACTCTTTAGTTTTTCCGTTTATCTTTTGACGTAACACTCCTGAAGGCCGAAAAGTCACAACTCTTCGAGGACCAAGGATCAGATCCTTTCCTGTGTGTGGGTTTCTGCCACGCCTGGATCTCTTATCTTTAACAGAAAATTTACCAAAACCACTAATGAGAACGTTCTCTCCTGCCTCAAGACGATATTTTATGATCTTAAGCAGACTCTCTATAGCTTGAGCAGACTCTATTTTACTCAGTTTTTTACTTCTATATATACGACTTACAAGATCTGCCTTAGTTAAGGTCATATTGAGATACCCTCCTCTACAAACACGCTAAGAAATCTCAAGGGTCCTATTTTTTCTCCTCTGCAAATACCAAGACATTAATATGATAAAGAAAAAACCCATTAAGTCAAGAGGATAAGCGCTCCTAAAAAGAAATATCTCCAAAATTCTTTTATCGCGTATCGTTCAAGCAATCAACCATAGCCCTCAAGTCATTAAGAGGTATTTGCCCCGGAGCGGCCTCATGACCCCTGGCTGGAGACGCATAGGTCAGATAAGCCCCCATCGCCAGGCAGGCCAGCCTGCTCATCTTTCCCAAAATCCCCATACAGAAAGCTATCAAAGGGAACCCCTCATCCAGGGCCTTAAAATACAGCGAAAAAACTTTCAAGACATCCTGTGGACCCGCGGCCATGGTGACTATCTTCCCAATGTCTGCCCCGGCCCGCCTTTCCGAGTCAAATACTTTGATCAGTTTTTCCTTTGGGGGAGTGCAAGAAAAATCATGAAAGGATATAATGAGTTTTGTTCCGGCTTCACGAACCTTTTTTACTATGGCATCCCTTAAAGCCGGATCTGTCCTGAGTTCAATATCAACATAATCCGCCCCTGCAGATATGGCCTTTTCCAAAAAGCTGATTCGCTCCTCTTCTGAACCTGAAAAAAGACCTCCTTCTGCTGAGGATATATTAGTAAAAATAAGGGGGCAAGGACGGTCTTTTATTAAACTCACAAAATCCAGGGATTCCGCATCTGCAAGAGCATCCAGACGGACTTCTGCCATATCGGCTTTTACTGCCACCTGTTGCAAGCGCTTCAGCAGTGCATCACAAGTAGGTTCAGCCAGGGAGACACAGATCATGCGAGATAGTCACCAAATCACTAAATAAAATATGGGTCCTTCAGGGGATCGATTCCCTCCAGATAACCGGCAATGGCCCTATCATACTTATTTGTTGTAATAAAGACCTTTCTGGCCAGTTCAAAACGTGTAGTCAGGGTGGTTGCCCCATCATTGGCCTTTATTTCTCCGAGCACTTTTGAATAATCAGATGGATCTACAACCACAGTTACATACCTAAAGTTCTTTGCGGAAGAGCGAAGCAGAGTTGGACCCCCTATATCAATATTCTCGATGGCATCAGCCAAACTCACACCTTCTTTGGCCACGGTCTTTTCAAAGGCATAAAGATTTACCACTACCATGTCAATAGATAGAATAGCATGGTCTTCCATCTGTTGCCTGTGGTTAGCATTGTCACGAAGGGCCAGGATGCCCCCATGGACCATGGGGTGTAATGTCTTTACCCGGCCATCCATCATCTCCGGGAAACCGGTAAGGTCTGAAACGTCCTTTACGGAAACGTCTGCCTCTCTTATTACTCGCGCTGTACCGCCAGTGGATATGATCTCTGCACCCATATCCTCAAGTTCTTTGGCCAGTTCTGCTACACCTGTCTTGTCAGTTACGCTGATGAGTACCCTTTTTATCTTTGTCATACGTATTGGCCGCCTTTTTTGTTTAAGTTCAAAATAGAATATTAATAAAACGGGAAAAACTGGTCGGGACGAGAGGATTTGAACCTCCGACCCCAGCGTCCCGAACGCTGTGCTCTACCAGACTGAGCCACGTCCCGACTGAAGATCTATTCCATATATTCGCCAAGCCAGACCTTGTCAACAGGGGCATCTGCTGATATTAGGGCAATAAGTATCTTGACTATACTACACGTATCAGGTGCAATCTATGCTTTTCCATGAAGGAGTGAGGCTTATGAAGATTGAGTCATATCGCTTTGGTGAAATCGTAATTGATGGAATACGCTATACAAAGGACCTGAAAATTATTAAGGGAAAGACCTTTGACAACTGGTGGAGGTCCCAAGGACACACCCTTCAACTCTCTGATATCCTGGATGTTGTGGCCGCAAAACCCGGTACCCTGATAGTCGGAACAGGTGCCTACGGTAGAATGGTTCTGGGACCGGGGCTATCGGAAGAACTCGAGTCCAAGGGTATCCATATAAAGGCCCTTCCAACCGAACCGGCCATACAGAGATTCAATGAACTGGTATCACAGCTTGGACACGAGGCTGTTGCCTTTGCAGTTCACCTCACATGCTAGAGGTTCGGCAGAGTAATCATCACTCCATGCCCACAATCTCCTTGCAAAATCTCCTGTATTTGGCTAAGAATTCCATGTCCTTAAAATAGAACTACAAATAAATTAAAATGGGAGATTTCTAATTATGCCCACAGGTCTGCGCTGGAAATATTCCTTAATGGCAGCACTTATTGCCTTGTCTCTGGTCTTTGTCCTGCCCTCTTTCTATAAAGATACGCCTGACTGGTTCAAAAAATATGTCTACAGCGAGGGACTGAAACTTGGTCTGGACCTCCAGGGGGGAATGTATCTCATCCTCAAGGTAGATGTGGATCAGGCAGTTAAAAATTCTGCAGATCTTGCGGCAAGGGACCTTAAGGAGTCCCTGGGGCGCAGGCAGATAACATTGGTGCGCCGACAGAGCCCGGACCCTGACGAAATACTGTTCTTTCTCCCTAACAAGGACGCAGTGGAAAGGGTGAAGGCTGTTCTGGAAGATGAATTCCCAAGCCTCGAACTCGTAAAGGTAAAAGAAGAGGAAAAATTCCCCAGCCTGGTGCTAAGACTCTCCCCAGAAGAGGAAAAATTCATAAGAGAAAACACGGTTGACCAGTCCCTGGAGATCATTCGTAACCGGATAGACCAGTTCGGTGTAACAGAACCTGTAATTGTCCGTCAAGGCGAGAAAGATATAGTAGTCCAGCTTCCGGGGATCCAAGACCCTGAAAGGGCCCTCAAGCTCATAGGGCAGACTGCGCAACTGGAGTTCAAGCTGGTGGATGACGAGGCTGGGATAGACTTTGGAAGGCTTATCCGCCAAGCCTCAGATAGCGGTCGCCTTCCAGCCGGCTATGACGCTAAGGCCCTTAACTCAGTACTGAAGGGCCGGATACCCAGAGACGATGCCATCTACTTCCTTAAAGAGGTCGATGATCGCACGGGCAAAATCCGAAAAAGGCCGATTCTTCTCAAGGACAAAACGCTGATGACAGGGGATACTGTAAAGACTGCCCATGTCCGGATCGGCGGGACCTACAACGAGCCCTATGTTGCCCTTGAATTTACGGATCGGGGGGCAAGACTCTTTGAGAAAATCACCAGTGACAATGTAGGCAAGCGTCTTGCCATTGTCCTGGACGGAGTGGCCCGCTCTGCACCGGTAATAAGGGAACGTATAGGAGGAGGGCATGCCCAGATCTCCGGCTCATTCACTCCTGACGAGGCCTCTGACCTTGCCATTGTGTTAAGAGCCGGGGCCCTGCCCGCACCGATCAGCATTATTCAAAACGTCACAGTAGGTCCGTCTCTTGGCCGTGATTCCATACAGCACGGCCTTTATTCGGGTCTACTCGGAGCGGCTTTTGTAGTTGTCTTCATGGTCATATATTACACGTTTTCAGGTGCCGTAGCGAACATAGCTATGGTCCTGAACCTGCTCTTCCTTATGGCTGTCCTGGCGCTTTTTCAGGCCACACTGACCCTTCCCGGCATTGCCGGCATCATACTCATCATTGGTATGGGGGTTGACTCCAACGTTCTGATCTTTGAACGTATGAGGGAGGAAAGGGCCCTTGGAAAGCCCCTTAAGGCATTTATTGACGGAGGATATGACAAGGCCTTTTGGACCATCGTAGACGCCCATGTCACCACTCTAATAACCGCCATAGCCCTGTTTCTCTTTGGAACCGGCCCGATCAAGGGCTTTGCCGTCACTCTGTCCGCCGGCATTGTCATCAACCTCTTTACTGCAATCTTTGGAACCAGGATGGTATATGACGGACTGCTGTCCAAACATGCCCTGACCAACCTGAGGTTCCTCCAGTTAATCAAGAAAACCAGCCTGGACTTCATAGGGCGCAGAAATTTCGCCTTCATACTGTCGGCGTTCCTGGTAATTTTAGGTCTTACAGGCTTCATACAGGTCGTAAGGGGGGCAGCCAACCTCGGCGTAGACTTTTCCGGTGGAACCATGGTCCAGTATCGCGCGGACAAGCCCTTTACCCTGGACAATGTAAGAAAGGCCCTGACAAACACAGGTATCGAGGGTTATTCGCTTCAAGAAGTAGCGGGGGAACATGTCTTAATCGTACGCGTCAAGAAATCAGTGGCTACTGTGGGAGACATAGGGACCAGTATAACCAACAGCTTAAAAGAGGGCCTTCCTGAGACCCACTTTGTAATAGAAAGCAAGGCCGAGATCGGTTCAACCGTGAGCAAGGAACTGAGACGTAAGGCACTGATAGCAATAAGCATTTCATTTGCGGGCATAATCTGTTACCTGGCCTTCAGGTTCAATTTGAGCTTTGGAGTAGCAGCTACTGCTGCCACCCTCCATGACGTGCTGGTAGTACTTGGTATTTTATTTATCCTGAACAAGGAAATAACACTCCTGACAATAACCGCCCTTCTTACACTTGGTGGCTACTCCCTCACCGATACCGTAGTAGTCTTTGATAGAATCAGAGAAAATATTAAACGTTACAAAAAATTGCCTTTTGCCGAGATCATAAATCGAAGCATCAACGAGATGCTGAGCAGGACAATTATTACGTCTATGACCACGATGATGGTGGTCTTATGCATCTTTGTACTTGGTGGCGTGGTAATACATGACTTTGCCTTTACTCTGCTTTTGGGAGTGCTGGTCGGGACCTATTCCTCAGTATTCGTTGCCAGCCCTGTAGTGTACTTGTGGCACAAGGGCAAAGCGCCTAGATAGGTGGAAGGCTGAAGGTGGAAGGTAAAGGTGATAGGGCTAACATACTTCAGCCTTCCACCTTCTACCTTAATTGGTTTTCTCATGGATCAACTGGTCATTGAAGGCAGGCACCCGCTCAAGGGAACCGTCAGGATTAGCGGAGCAAAAAACGCGGCCCTCCCTATTCTTGCGGCAACTCTCCTCACCGGCGGCACCTTCAGGCTACAGAATATCCCCAGGCTGGTTGATATAAGGACCTTCACTGATCTCCTGACTGATCTGGGCGTTATGGTAGAATACAGCACAGATAATGATCCTGATTTCTTAAACATAGACTCCTCAAGACTCTCTGACCACGAGGCCCCCTACGATCTGGTGCGCAAGATGCGGGCCTCAATTCTGGTGCTGGGACCTCTTATGTCCCGTATTGGAAAGGCCCGTGTCTCCCTTCCCGGGGGCTGTGCCATCGGTGCCCGTCCCATAAATTTTCACTTAAAGGGCCTTGAGCTCATGGGAGCCAAGATCCGGCTCAAAGAAGGCTATATAGAGGCAAAGGCCGGGAGACTGAATGGAGCACAAATCTATTTCGATATGCCATCTGTGACAGGCACGGAAAACCTGATGATGACAGCAGTTCTTGCCAAGGGAAATACTGTACTGGGAAATGCTGCAAGGGAACCAGAGGTGCTTGCCCTGGGACAGATGCTCAACCAAATGGGGGCAAAAATCAAGGGCCTTGGTTCAAATACCATCAAGATAGAAGGAGTCAAGGAGCTAAGACCCGTTGACTGGGAAATAATCCCGGATCGCATAGAGGCCGGCACATACATGATGGCTGTGGGTGCAGCCGGCGGAGAGCTGATAATTGAGAACATTATGGCAGATCACCTGGAGGTGGTCATATCCAAGCTCAGGAGTACCGGGCTTCAAATTGAAGGAGATAATGCCCGTATTTCTGTTAGGAAAAAAGGCGCCCTGCACAGTGTGGATGTTAAGACTCTGCCATATTCCGGTTTCCCGACTGATCTGCAGGCTCAGATCATGGTGCTGATGTCCCTGGCTGGTGGCCTCAGTGTGATCACTGAGACCATATTTGAAAACCGTTTCATGCACGTTGCCGAATTGAGGCGGCTTGGAGCTGACATAAAGGTTGAAGGCAGGAGCGCCATCATCAAAGGTGTAAGGGGATTAAATAGTGCCCCTGTAATGGCTACTGATCTCAGGGCCAGTGCCTCTCTGGTACTGGCTGGACTTGCAGCCAAGGGGACTACAACGATATCCAGAGTTTATCACCTTGATCGTGGGTATGAACACCTGGAACAGAAGCTTGCAGCAGTAGGGGCCAAAATCAAGAGAGAAAAGTAAGCGTTCACAGGGTACCGCATCTGCTTTGTTGTCGGGCACTTGAAGTACAGGGAGTACGTCTGCGTACCCTCCGCCTCGCATCTGCAGCACCCTGTAAACGCTTACAGTTCGGAGGGTTGCAGTGAGGTATTTCTCTGCCCCTGCACATAAAACTCTATTTTGTCTGTGTTTGTCTGTGTGGGCCTGTGGCTAATAAAAAGTCTTTTATGGTAAGCTGGCTAATTCGGTGAAAAGAGAAAAAAATACCCTGATTGACCGATACGGCCGGCAGTTGACCTATCTCAGGCTTTCAATAACAGATAGATGTAATCTTCGATGTCAGTATTGCATGCCCCAGATTAACTTCTCCTGGTTGCCTCATGATTCAATTCTCACCTATGAAGAAATTCTCAAAGTGTGCCGTACCCTGGCGACCATTGGTATCACAAAAGTGCGACTTACAGGTGGAGAGCCATTGGTCCGGCGGGACCTTATAAACCTAATAGAAAGACTGACTGAGATCGAAGAATTTGAAGAAATCTGTATCACCACAAATGGAGTTCTGCTGGAAGAGTATGCAGATAGCCTCTATCAAGCAGGTATCAGACATATTAACATCAGCCTTGATTCCCTGAGTCCGGTACGATTTGCCTATATTACCGGCTTCGATCTCTTTGAGCAGGTGTGGCGGGGCATAGAAAAGGCCCTGGAAAAGGGATTTTCCCCGATAAAAATCAACTCAGTAATCATGAAAGGCATAAATGACAATGAAATAACAGCTCTGGCAGGATTGAGCATGAAATATCCCGTACAGGTTCGTTTTATAGAGTTCATGCCTGTTGGCCAGGATATTTTTTGGAATCCGGACAGATTTATCAGTTGTGACGAGATCAAGAGTCAGGTAGAGGACACATTTGGAATGCTATGCCCATTGCCCAAATCGCGCTGTGCTGGACCGGCAAGTGAATATGTACTGGATAAGGCCCCAGGAAGTGTGGGATTTATTGGCGCTTTAAGCCACAATTTTTGCGAGAGTTGTAACCGCCTGCGCATCACCGCAGAGGGACGTCTTCGCTTATGCCTCTTCTCTGACGAAGAGGTAGATGTCAAAAAGGCCTTGCGCCAGGGTCTGAACATAGAGGAACTAACTCTTTTTTTCCACCGGGCCGTATCAAAAAAGCCGAAAGGATTCAGATACTTGGATAGGGAAGGACTATCTTGCAACAGGGGCATGTCCAGCATAGGTGGATGAGGTTAGCTAATTCGTGGAAGGCTTCTAATAATGAAAAGTAATCTGGCCTTTGTCTTTCCAGGGCAAGGTTCTCAATATGTTGGAATGGCCAAGGCCTTTTTGGAAACAGTGTCTGATGCGGCCCATATTTTTTCTGTGGCAGAAAAATTGACAGGGCTCCCCCTGAAGAGGCTCTGTATTGAAGGACCCCTGGAAGAACTCACCCAGGTTGAAAATCTTCAACCTTGTCTGACAGCTATAGAGATTATTTGCTGTATGGCTGCCAGAAATATAGGATTGAAGGCAGTAGCAGTAGCAGGACACAGTCTGGGAGAGTATCCGGCACTGTGGGCCGCCGGGGTCATTAGCCTTGAAGACACATTTAAGCTGGTCCATGCCAGGGGTAACCTTATGAAAGAGGTGGGGGATAAAAACCCCGGGGCCATGGCTGCTGTGATTGGTCTCAACAGGAAAGACCTGGAGGAATTGATTGTGCCCCTGGCAAAAAAAGGCATCCTGGTCCTGGCTAATCACAATTCTCCAGAGCAAATCGTAGTCACTGGAGAAACAGACCTGGTTGGCGATTTGTGCGAGGAAGCTAAGGCTAAAGGAGCAAAGGCGATTCCCCTGAAGGTTTCCGGTGCCTATCACAGCCCCCTTATGAAAGAGGCATCGAGACGCTTTTCTGAAATCTTAGATAAAGTTTCTTTCTGCAGACCCAAAATCCCGATTTACAGCAATGTCACGGCAAGGCCGGAATCAGACCCGGAGGAAATTAAGGACCTTATTAAAAAACAGATCTGCTCACCTGTCAGGTGGTATGAAATCGTAATCAACATGGACCAGGACAAGATATCAAACTTTATTGAGCTTGGTCCCAAAAAGGTACTCAGTAACCTGATAAGGAAGTGTCTGCCTGAAGGATCTGTATCAATATTTCAAGGGGAAAACCCTGAAAATCTTGAGACGTGCTTCAGAAAAATCAAAGGCAAGTAAACCAACGCATTCAAACAAATCCGTCTGATCGTACACAACGATTACTTTCCTTTTGCCTTTTTTATAAGCTCCAGAAAGGGGTTTGGCCCTCCTTGGCCGCCTGGAGACGCAGGTGGAGTGACAACCTCAAGAGGGTTAGAGTCACTCTCTGTCTCCCCAGTTATTTCTTGAGATTTCTTGGCGGGACGCTTCTTTGAATACGGTGAGGTCCTTTTCCCAGGCCTTTCTTTAGAACGAAAACTCGGCTTGCTGGAGGAAGCCCTTTTTGCAGGGGTTGATTGATGAGCCCGGCTAACCTGTGGTTTTGGATGGGGAGTTTGCAAGGCAACTGGAGATATAGCCTTTCTCTCTTTCTTGACCGCATCAAATATACCAACTTCAACATATTCCCCATCCGATTCAAACTTAACACCTTGAGCTGTTATATCCGCTACACGCCAGCCATCAACAAGGTCCCCAACAGTTACAGTACGCAAGCCTTTTTGAGAGCCCTTAGCCACTTTTTTGTACGGGCTGGAGGCAGACTTGGAAGTTGCAACCATGAGAAAAGCCTGTCGCATTTCTCCCGCAATAATAGTACCATAAACCTGATACTCGCCTTTCAGGTCGCCCTCCACTGCTGAGGATGAAGGTTGACTCTTGCCTCGCTCAGGATCAAAAGGATCCTTGCTAATAATGACTTGATAGGGGCCAAGCTCAACCTGAGATTCTTTGGCATGAACAACCCCGGGTTTAAGGCATTGAGATAATCCCAAAATTAAAATGTACAAGGCAGTCACTAACAAAACTTCCCAACGCCTCTTAGAATTACCAGGCCTGAATATTGAAATATATAGGGCAGAAAAGGACTGCTTCCCATAAGAAGCTCTATTATGTATGTAATCTGTTGACATCACTCGTCCGTCTCCTTGACATCCTCTTCCTGAATCGTGCCTTCATGTTCTGATATTTCCTGTTTTTGAAGCACGCCCCTTTGCTCAAATATCTCCCTTATGGATTTCACCTTCTGGGAAAACTCCCGGGTGAGGGCGTCAGCTTGTTCTTTTGACTGGATTACATGGGGTGTAATGGCAAACAAAAGCTCTGTCTTCTTGGTTTTGTAGCCTTTACTTCCAAACAGATACCCCAAGATCGGCAAGTTTTTGAGGATGGGGATACCAGTGTGGGTGTTTTCTTGCTGTGTTTGCATTAAGCCGCCAATTATTATTGTGTGACTATCCTGTACGACGAGGTTTGTCGTGGCCTTGCGGGTTTGAAAAACTGGGGAATTGATGCCCTCTACCGTCGTTTGAGCGAGGAGATTACTCACCTCCTGTGAAATCTCCAACGTCACCAACCCGCTTTCGTTGATCAAAGGCGTTACCTTCAATATTACACCAACACTGCGATACTGAATTGTCTGCGTTACACCTATCCCCTCCGTACTCGTCTGCGAGCTGGATACAGTTGGTTCGTCCCGAGTTACTTCGATTGTCGACTCGTGATTATCTACAGCAAGTATATTGGGAGCGGAAACGATGTTGGCTTCTGTCTCCGAGGCCAACAGATTTATGAGGGCCCTCAGGTCTTCGCCTGAAAAAAGAGCCGCGGAAAAGCCGGCCAGGTCGCTGCCGAGCAGAGCATCTTCAGCAAGGCCGAAATCCGGTTTGTTTAGGCCGATGTCCGCAGTCATATCTCCTCCTCCCGTGTCGATTCCGCGAGCCTTGAGGAACCATTGCACCCCATACTGAAGCTCGTTATCGAGAAAAACTTCAACAATCAACACGTCGATCAGGACCTGGCGCGGAACAATGTCTATCTCTTTCAGCACACCTGAAAGGATGGTATAATCTCTCTGCGTGGCCTTGATAAGTATGGCATTATTGACTTCGTCCGCAATGATCTCTACCTCTCCGGCCAACTCCCCGGTATGCGGCACGGTTTGCTCTTTTACAGGCTTTTTTTCCCTTTCCACAAGGACCTCTTTCTTGCCTTTGTGCTCTGATGCCTTTCCGCCATAAAGCTGCCGGAGGAGGTCGGCGATATCTGCAGCCTTGCCGTTCTGGACAAAGTATACATAGACCTGGGTCCCCTTCTGTGATATCTCCTGATCCAGTTGGGTCACCCAGTGGCCTACCACATCCAGGACTTCTTCCCACTTAGTCACTACAAGTAAGGAGTTGATGCTCTTTAAGGGCATGATCTGAAGACCGCCCGGATCAATACCCGGCTTCATATAAAGCCCCTTTGTTTTGAATATCTTATCAAGGTCTTTCGACAGATCATCCACATCGGTGTGTTCCAGAGTATAGAAACGCCAATGTATATCCTTAAAAAGATCTGTGTCCATTAAAGCTAATATTTTGGACAACTTGGCCACATTTTCTGCAGTGTCCACCAAGATAACGGCGTTGGAACTCGGCTCGGCCACAATAACCGCCCCAGGAGAGATAAAGTTCCTGAGATTTGCGATTACATGGGCTGCCGAGAGGTAGTGAAGTTGAAAGACACTGATTACGTCTCCTGGATAGGGAACTCGTTCTCCGACATTTACCACTTCTGATCCGGCTCTGGCACTGCTGGCCTTTCGTACCACCTTATAAAGATCCTGAGCGCCGCAGGTTATAGCCAGGCCGTGTATCTGTAGTATG
This sequence comes from Deltaproteobacteria bacterium, assembly GCA_030262715.1. GTDB lineage: Bacteria > Desulfobacterota > Dissulfuribacteria > Dissulfuribacterales > UBA3076 > UBA3076. The sequence goes on along the minus strand of JAJSZR010000007.1, from coordinate 12,100 downwards.
GAATTGAAGAGATCAAGGAATTCATTTTTAGTATATCTGCCCTTGATATTGAGTGAAATTGTCCCCTTAATGGCTGGATCTACAACATAGTTAAGCTCCAAAATGCGCCCCAGGACCTGATCCAAAACAGGATATATGTCCATATTATCCAGAGTAATGTCCATTTGACGACGTTCACCATCTCCGGCTCCGGAAAAAGGAGACTTTACTGCAACCGCATTAGAATCATTTAAGGCATTTTCACCTTCGTCTGGCCGAGTCTCCTGCGTAGTGGGATCCTGGGCAAATGCCAAGCCTTGAATGGATCCTAAAAGACATATGACAACCAGGCCCCAGACCATCCATTTCCGATCTTGTATTCTCATCTTGACCATATCCCTTAAGTCGCTTTCATAAAAAGGGCTTCCACCTCGAGATTGACCCTAAGATGTGGATTCCGCCCCTTTACCTTGACCAAGTTAATATTCTGTATTCGAAATACCCTACGATCATCGTCTAATAATTTCAAAAAATTGACCAGCTTCCTGGTATCTGTCTTGGCACTAAAAGTAGCTACAGCTAGCTGATAACCTCTCCATTTGCTAACCCGGCCTGTTTTATAAGTAATTACCTGGAGATCAGCTTTAGAGGCCATTTTGAGCAAAATATCTTGTAAATTGGATGCTACAAGCTGGGGAGTATCGCCGGGCATAAGCCCCTTTAAAGCAGTCGCGAGTCTTCGCTCCGACTGTATAACGCGTTGGTCTACGCCACGATGGCGTTTGATGTCCCGCTTCAATCGACCGATTTTCGCCTCCTGGGTCTCAAGCCTGCTATCTAACTCCTCGATTTTGCCGGACAGCGGATTCCAGATCAGGCTGTACCAGAGTATAAGTCCTATTACCAATAAACCATAACGTAACAAGGGACTTCTTTTACCGGAGAGCTGACGACTAATTGCCACTACTCGCCTCTCCTTTTCCGCTGACCAGCTTCATTTCCACTGTAAAACGCTCCCTTTGCTGCCTGTCCTTTGTGACAGGAGATATGAGTTTGACTTCTAAAAAAAGAGGGGTCTGACGCCAATTTCCCATGGTCTTTACTGCTGAACCACCCTCGGCTGTGACCTTTAACTTGCCCTTTCTTATATTGAAGCTTTTTATCCAGGTCTCTGGAGGCGTAAGCTCAGCTATGGCCTTTAAGACCTTCAGCTCAGAGGGCTTCTCAACCTTGAAGTCTCCCAGGTCCTTGAGCTGATTTTCAATCTGTTCCAACTGCTTCTGGGTATTCAGCATGGGTGACAGACGTTCTTGTAGCTCCCCAACCTCCTGTTCCATCTTATGAATAGAGTGAATACGCTTTTGGAGCTTTAAACCCTGTATACCTGTGGTCAAAATAATTGCCGCAGCAACAGCCCCAACAACAAATTGATATGGTTTTATGCGCAAACGGAAAGGTTTATGACGAAGGCCTTTCTGAAGGGAGATTGCAGGATAAGAACTTAGTCCCAGTGAAGCAGCACATAACCCCCAAGTGACTTTGCCCTCCTGTCCACAGATATTCAAAAGGTCCTTTATGGCATTACATGGATCTTTGGGAGGAGGATCCAAATTTGCTGCAACGGAATTCCCCACTGCATAGACAGGGGCTGTTGCAATCTTGGAGAAAGGAAAAGGGAGATATTGAGCAAGCTTTTGCAGGCCTATCGAGACATCCTCTTCACCTGAAACTGATATAGTATGTGAACCTTCCCACCCGTAAACACCGTGAAGAGAAACAATCCAGCAGTCTCCCTGTCGCCCAAGACTGATGCAGGGAAGATGGGCTTCCGCACTGCTGCGCAACAGGATATCCAGCCCCAAAGTCGCGGGTGATACAGGGCCAAGCGATCTGGCATGGCCTGTCTCACGAACCACCCGGAGTATCGGATCCAGAAAACTCCTGGGTATATAGGCCAGAAGCACCACGGTCTCATCTCCACGCTTGAAGGCCCATTGATCATGGTATATCTCATCCGGTTTCAGATGTATGTGAAGCCCTATGCCCATACGGACTGCATTTGCCGCCTCATCCGGTTCCAACTGAGGAAAGCTTAACTTCCTCAAAAACAGATTCTTACGAGGAAGGGCCAGACATATGGTACGCCTTCGCGAGGGACGAATAGCCTGAAGTACGCCTTTTACCTGTTCTGCTAAGGAACGCCCGGTATCACCAAACGTATAGGGCAATTCAACAGAAGACCATTTCCCAAGCTGTCTCTTAAGACAAAAGACATCGAGCTTGGACTCGTCCAGATAAATACCTAGTATTTCTCGTTCTCTGACCACTTTGAGCCTTTGCTTCCCAGAGTATTTGCCTCAGTCCAATGTTTGACCTTTAACCCCTCTGTCCCAGACTGAGGATTCCAGTAAACCTGGTATATACGACTGCCAAACCAAACCCTAAGACACACTACCTCACGGGTTGATGTAATGTTATCACCAAGTTCGGCACTTAGAATTTCCTCAAGAGGTAAAGGTGCACATTGCCTATTTACAGTACCGGATTTGTTGTAAACGGTAAATAAATCCCAGAGACCGCCCTGCCATACAACTTCACTGTCTTCCTCCTGGGATGACCAGCTTATAGGCCCGTAAAATGCCTCCTGGCCAACCCCATTTACCAAAATCAGTTCCTCCAATAAATGAAATGGACCATTCGCAGGATAGTATGGCGGAGACCTGTCTTGGTAGATATCATCCTCTGCCCCATTCAGCCTCACCAGCTTATCGGAATCTTTCCAATCCAAAATACCATCCACTATAGTATCTGCGGCTTCAAGCTCTTCGTCCCCCAAAATTGCCCTCACTACCTCCCTGATCTGTTCCTCTGAACTGTTATTAAGATCGAGCTTTCCATTCTCGTCTTCCAGGGTAAAACAGGCCTCTCTGCCTCCAAATCTCACTTTATACACACTCCCGTCAGCAAAAAGACCGTCTTCTGCCTCTTCCCTGTCGGTTCCAGGAGGAGACAATCTGCTCGCTGCAAGAAGCAGCAAAGACCTCGCAGCCTCTTGGCCCTGCACGGCATCCCATACATGTTGACCCAGATTTCTGCGGATTCTGGCCTCAACGGCATAGAAGCCACCGACCAATGTGAGCAGGGTCAACACCCACAGGACCAATACAAGAACCGTGCCTCTCTGTTCATTCACTTTAGACCGGTCACCTGATATCAATTTATAAATTGAGGAACTATAATCAATAATTTGAGAGTCCAAAATTCTCTCGTCATGCCGGACTTGATCCGGCATCCAGATCGCGGAACGTTTTAAAAAGACACTGGATTCCGGCTTTCGCCGGAATGACGCGGTCAGTTTTTCATTTCTTATAATTTCAAACTCTTAAAGGAACCTCAGTATCCAGTCAATAAGTACCCTCAATTCCTCAATCATCAATCTTTCAATCAACAATCAGAAGAGGATCCATATAAAAAATCCGCCAGGTGGTTGCAGGCTCCTCAGCATCATCGGAAAAAGCCAGGCCCATGGCCACTGCCTCGGGCACCTTGCCTTTTTTATTCCAGCCATCCTGCCAATCCTCAGGGGCGGATTCATCCTGCAATGTACTTTGATATGTAAAGGCCAGAGAATCTATCTCATCTACAATCGAAACGCCCCAGCCCTGTTCCATCAGGTCTTCTTTATCTTCCGGGTCTATGCTGTCGGGAAGAGACTCTTTCAGATCTTCGGGCCTTGTGATGACCTTTTGAGCATAGATAAGTTTTTTCCCTCTCTCGTCAAAACGATATACCACCTTGAAAAGACCGCCTGCCTGAGAGCCAAGCGGCACGTGAGTAGTCACAAAGGAAATCTCGTTCTCCTCCCCATGAAACTCAGAAAAATCCTTTAGATCAGATCCTTCCTCTCTCACCACAGCCCTGAGCTGTCTCCCAAAAAGTCCTTCAATAGCGGATACAGCTATCAAACGTCCGTTGATCTCTTTTCCCCTGCTGTAGGCCCGTAGTCCTGTACGGACAGCCATGGAAAGGATAAGGACCAAAACAGCAATAAGGGTGATGGAGATCAAGAGTTCGAGCAGGGTGAAGCCTGAGGATTTGGTGATTGTTTTTTTTCTCATATCTGCTCTGCCGGTATCCAGCTAGTCAACACAAAAGGATGGGCATTATACGGAGGGTGTACGGTAAGAACAAGCTCCTTCAGCTCAGGGACCTCGATCTCTTTCTCTTCCTGGGCCTGGACCGTTATCTTCAAGACCAGGTCCCGAATCTCCACCTTATAGCTCCACCCAGGATGGTCTTCTACCTCCTCCTCACTTGAAGACAGGGATTCAAGCTCATGGGGCAATCCATAAAGCACAGACTCTGCTATATACGCTGCCTCTCTGGCCATATCGCCCCTAAATGCCTGCCTGTGGCCCTGTGCAAAGCCCGAAAGCAACACTCCAAGCGAAATACCCATTATTGCCGTAGCAACCAGGACCTCTATGAGGGTAAAGCCTGATGAGGATTTGGTGATTTTGTGATTTGGTGATTTTGTGATTGTCACGATGAAATGCGCTCCATGCGTATCAGCCCCAGGAACCTGTCTATCACTATCCGGTCCATACGACCTCCTTCCCATTTGAGGTCAATTTCCCCACCGCTTGAACTTCCATCAGGATAAAAGGTCACTGCATGAACACCTGGTTCCACTTCCCCCACTCCCTCGCCTTCTACCTTTACGGACTCTGGGATATCCTGCCATTTGAGGCCTTCAACACAAAAAGTCCTGTTCTCTCCATCAATAAAAAACCTGACTGCCTCGCCTCTACCCAGACTTGCAGATCTGGCCCGAACCAGATTCTGTCCGAAGGACTGAACAAAACGCCTCTCTTCAGACCGAAGTATCCCGCCTGCAACAGCCACAAACACCAGAGAACTGAAAATGCCTATCAGTACCAGCACTACAAGGAGCTCTATGAGCGTAAAACCCTTTGAGCCACTTGCAAAACCCAATCTTTTGCCCGATGGCTGTGTTGCTCGTCGGTGAAAAGTGCTCATGTACGCCCAAGTACACTGCGCTTTTTCACCTCCTCGCGCCTTGCCCTCGAACAAAATCTCGAGTTTTGCGAGCGGCTGTGTTTTTTCAGACCTTTTATAAAGCCACATCGTTAATACCAAATATAGCAAGGAGCATGGACAGGATAATCCCGCCAATAATAATCCCCATCAATACTATGGTTATAGGTTCTACCAGAGATAGGTAAACCTTGGTGTCGTGCTGAACCCTTTCTTCAAGATCATCTGCAATCTTTAAAAGCATAGGCCCCATAGCCCCTGTTTCCTCTCCAACAGCCACCAGGTGGACCATAAGTGACGGAAAGACCTTTGCCTGTTTCATAAGTTGGCTGAGACTCTTTCCCTGGCGGACTCCCTTATACAGATCCTCCACAGCACTCCGTATAACGCTGTTAGACACCACTTCTCCCGAAAGAGAAATACCTTTGAGTATGGGAACTCCGCTCTCAAGCAAGGTACCCAGAGTGCGGGCCAGACGACCGAGCTCTATCTTCAGCAACATGGAACCGGCCAAGGGCAGACGAAGCACCACCCTGTCCCACCAGGCCCTCCCTTCAGGCGACTTGATGTAGGAGTAAAAACCAGTACCAAGCACAAGAACAACCAGGCCTAACAACCACCACCATGACTGTAGAAACATGCTGGCCCCAACGATGAACTTGGTAGCCAGGGGCATGGGCTGATTAAGATCCTCAAAGATCTGGCCAAACTTTGGCACAACAAAGGTTACCAGGATAAAGACGGACAAGACGCCCACAAGGGCCAGGATGCTGGGATAGATCGATGAAGTGATAATAAACTTTCGAATATCTCTTGAACGTTCGATGAAACCACCCAACTTCTTGAGAACCACAGGGAGGACACCCCCCAACTCCCCTACCCGCACCATATTAATGTAGAGGCGATTGAAGATGTCCGGATGGGAAGATAAGGCCTCTGACAACTTTTTGCCCCCGTGGATCTCCTGTCTTATGGTATTAATCAGTACACGTATTGTCTTCTGCTCAGCAGCATCTTCCACGATGACCAGAGTCCGTTCCAAAGGGACACCGGCTTCCAGAAGATCAGCCAATTCCCTTGTGAAGTAAAGGAGATCATCGTGGCTGAACCTGACCCCTTTCCTGCTCCATAAAGCATAGAACCGCTTTAACCTCTTAACCTTAACAGGTTGAAGGCCCTGAGAGATCAACATGGAAATCAAGAGATCCTGGCTTGCAGCCTCGTCGGTCCCTTCAATCTTTTGCCCTTTAACATCCAGGGCCTCATAAGCAAAGGTAGGCATGTCCAACAATCACCCAATTAATTAGTGACCCTCATAACCTCTTCAAAGGTTGTTTGACCTGCAAGGACCTTTTGGAGGCCATCTTGACGGAGTGTCCTCATGCCCAGGGATTGGGTCTTGGAAAGGATTGAGCCACTATCAGCACCCTTGACTATCAGTCGCCTTATATCGTCATTCACCTGGAGCATCTCATATATACCAGTACGACCGGAAAACCCCGTATTGGCACATTGAGCGCAACCCGCACCCCGCCAGACCTCGGATGGAGCCTCAGTGTTGTCCGCTCCAAGGGCTTGAACTACCTCATCTAAAAAACCAGGCGGTAGATCGTAGGTGGTTCGGCAATGGGGACAGATCTTCCTGACCAGTCTCTGAGCCATCACTGCCAGTAGACAGGAGGACAAAAGATAAGACTCAACGCCCATCTCCTGCAACCTGGTAATTGCGCTAGCGGCATCGTTTGTGTGGAGGGTAGAAAACACAAGATGTCCGGTAAGGGCGGACTGTATGGCAATCTCGGCGGTCTCAGCGTCCCTGATCTCTCCGACGAGTATCACATCCGGATCCTGTCTAAGGATGTTGCGAAGGGCAGAGGCAAAGCTCAACCCTATCTTAGGACGTATCTGGATTTGGTTTATCCCATCCAACTGATACTCAACCGGGTCTTCGACTGTTATAATCTTCTTGTCCGGGGCATTGATTCGGTTCATAACCCCATAAAGAGTAGTGGTCTTCCCGCTGCCGGTCGGACCGGTGACCAGGACCAATCCATAGGGCCTTGAAATTATTTTTTCAAAATCTCCCAATATGTCGCCTGAAATCCCCAGGGTCTCCAGTTCCAACCGGACCTCCTCCCGATTAAGGAGCCTTAGCACTACACTTTCCCCAAAAAGGGTAGGCAGAGAAGAGACCCTGATGTCTATCTCTCTTTGCCCCTCGCGGACCTTGATGCGCCCGTCCTGAGGCAAACGCATCTCAGCGATGTTCATCTTGCCCATTAGCTTCAGCCGGGAAGTAATTGCAGGCTGAAGCTTTTTTGAGACCGTCTCAATATCGTGAAGGACCCCATCTATACGAAACCTCACCTTTAAAAGATCCCTGAATGGCTCAAAATGTATGTCTGAGGCCTTTACCTCAAGTGCCTGACTGATAATGTGGTTTACAAGACGTATCACCGGGGCCTCGGAGGCAAGGTCACGCAACTGTTCAGGATCTTCCCATAGCTCATCAATAGTACGGGATTCGTCCTCAGACTCCTCACTTTCCAGATCCACATCGGCTTCGTACCACCTGTAAACTGCGGCCAGGATATCCTCTTCACTCGCAAGAAAGGGCCGGACCGGCTTCTGATAAATATTTTCAAGGAGTTCTCTCAGGTACAGGTCCTGGGGCGTAGCCATAGCTACGCTGGCTTCTGAGTCATCCATAGATAATGTGACAACCCGCCACTGCCGCATGAGCTGTGGGGACAGCCCATTTATCATGGGTGGCTTGTCAGGGAAATCCGCCGCACTTATTTTGGGAAATCCCGGCTCTGACAGCTCCGCTGAATTTGATTCGGCATCAGAAACCTGATCGCCACCTGCGTTCTGGAGTTCGTTTTTGTCTTTCCTCTTGACCAAAGACCCCAGGAAAGACCCTACGTTTTGAACATTCACCCAATCACCAAATTCCTTCATTCCCAACTTACTATGTCCGAGTCTTCATCCTCTCCACCGGGTTCACCGTCACGGCCGTAGCAGACAAGATCATAGTCATAGTGTTCTCCGGGAAAACTATAGACGTAATCGTGTCCCCATGGATCCTTTGGGATGGCCTTTGGCAGATAGGGCCCGGACCAGTTCTCAAGACCGTCCGGCTTGTCCCGCAAGGCAAAAAGGCCCTCCTCAGCATCAGGATAACGACTGTTATCCAGTCGAAACTCGTCAAGAGCAGCACCAAAGAGTTCGATCTGGGCCTTTGCAGTCTTTTGTCTGCTCATTCCCAGCTTTCCGAAAAATTTGGGTGCTACCAGGGAGGCTAAAAGCCCGATGATTATTACAACCACAAGAAGTTCAATCAGGGTAAAACCCGAATCCCTGCCAAGGCCCCTTATAAAACCACGATCATTTTGTCTTTTTCTCAAAAAAATACCTCCGATAATATCATGCTCAAATTATTACTAATTAAATTACGGCCCACAGAAACTACTGTCAAGCAATGCACATACCTCTCTGCCTCATCTCGCAACCACAAAGGCCTCTGGAAAACCTGAGCTTTCAAGACGAGTTTCAAAATTCTTGGCTGTATTATACTCGGTGCCTGCAAATATCCGCACCCTATAAAAGGTCTGATCTCCGCTTGGTTGGCGAGAAACAACCACATCCTTATAAAATCTGGTCATTTTTCGCCTCAAGGCATAGGCGTTGTCCGGTTCCAAAAAGGCCCCTACCTGCACATAGAATTCCCCTCTTCTGAAATCAGGGTGCGGCTTAAATCTGGCAGGGCTTCCAGTTCCAAGTCGAACCTCTCCCAAGGCCTCTATCCTCACCTTTGCCACCCCCGGCCCGATCAGCCCTACCTTCCTGGCTGCTCCATAGCTGAGATCTATAATCCTCTTCTTGGCAAAAGGCCCGCGATCACTGATCCTGACCATGACTTCCCGTCCATTCTCAAGATTGAGTACTCTTACATATGTATTTATGGGCAATGTACGATGAGCAGCAGTTATAGCATACATATTATATGGCTCACCACTGGCGGTTGGCCTTCCGTGAAACTCACTTCCATACCAGGATGCATACCCTTCCTCCACAAAGCCTTCGGCAGAGGGCAAGGGGTAGTAAACGTGTCCATTCAACTTATAGGGACGCTGGGTTGCAGGCAATTCCCGAACGGGTACTGTTGGTGGTATATGCCGGTGCCCACAACCTGATAAATTAAAAATGAGGAAAAAAAAGGTAACTGAAATCGACAGCCACGAACATTTCATGGCAAACCTCAAAAAATATGACCCGTGCGATTAGCTTTTAGCCGTTAGCTTTTAGCTTAACAGTCCGTTTTTATACAAAGTTTTTACCTAATAGCTAATGGCTAACAGCTAATGGCTGGTATCCGTCTATGTTGAAAAAGTGTAAACTACAAAATGAAGGATGCCTACCTCTTTTTGTATTCGGTCAATGATAACAGGATCATGCCAAAATGAAAACATATAGTTCATGAACAGGACATACTTGGCCGAGTTGCAGAAAAAGCTGGCTCAAAAAGTAATTATTCCACGCCATAACTTGGGTTACTATCCCAAACAAAATGATATTATTTTTAGTTTGGATGCCCACTATGTGAAAGATAGGGCCTACATTGCATTAGATGTGCAGAAATGGAAAGGTAAAATTGTTGGTACTTATATAGGCATTACGAATGTAGAAATCCCATATGTGCCGCAATTTTTTTGCTTTAGGGAAGGGCCTGTATTGCTGGAAATGCTGAAAGCAGCCAAAAAGCGTCTGTCTCTGCAACCCAAATTGATCATTGTGGATGGACATGGGATAGCACATCCAAGACGTTTTGGAGTTGCCTGCTGGATTGGTGTGAATACTGACATCCCCTCAATAGGTTGTGCTAAAGAAACTTTGGTACGTTACAACGGAGAAATAGATAAGAAAAGAGGGAATTACCTGTTTATTAAAGATAAAAATGAGATAATCGGCGCAGTCTTAGTAACACAGGATAATACAAAACCTGTTTTCGTCAGTCCAGGACATAGAGTTAGTCTGAAAGTTGCGATAGAAGTAATTTTGAATCTTTCACCCAGATTCAGAATATCCGAGCCCCTCCGCAGGGCAGACCAAAGTGCAAAAGCGTATGCAAAAGGAATAACGTTAGAAGGCGTTACTTTTTGGGGAGAAATAATGAATCCCAAATTTTGCAAGCGGCTATCAGACTGAGAATTTCAGAATGTATTTCCCAATTGCTGATATCGAAATTAGCCCCTGGATCCCACCTCTTGTAGCTTTTGTTATTTCTTTCTTTACTTCAATGGGCGGTGTATCAGGTGCCTTTCTAATCTTGCCTTTCCAGGTAAGCTTCCTTGGTTTCAACAGCCCGGCAGTCAGTGCCACTAACCATCTTTTCAATATTGTTGCCATTCCCAGCGGTGTTTATCGATATTTCAAGGAAGGTCGAATGGTGTGGCCGCTCACGTGGGCAGTCATAATAGGAACTCTGCCCGGGGTCTTAATCGGCGCTATTTTGCGCATACAGTATCTCCCAAATCCAAAGAACTTCAAGATGTTTGTCGGTTTGGTCCTCTTATATATTGGAAGTAGATTAATAAAAGATGTGCTTAAGAAAAAGCAATCCAATGGCCATCAAATGTCAGCAGAGGAGCAATTCCAGAAAGTAGTTAAAGAATACTATGAATCAAATCAATCTCGAACTGCTTCAGGTCAAAAGCAATTACCACGAATCATCGTAAAAAAGTTCAATATCTCTCGCATTATTTATGAATTCTATGGCCAAACGTTTGATATAAACGCCATGGGAATAATGCTCTTAAGTTTTTCGGTTGGTATCATTGGCGGTATTTATGGGATAGGCGGGGGAGCCATTATTGCTCCCTTCTTTGTAAGTTTCTTCGGTCTCCCGGTTTATACTATAGCTGGTGCGGCATTGATGGGGACCTTTGTAACTTCAGTTGTGGGCGTGCTATTTTATCAAGCAATAGCTCCCTTTTATCCTGACATGGCTGTTGCACCGGATTGGGCCCTGGGCCTCCTTTTCGGGATGGGGGGATTTGCCGGCATGTATTGCGGGGCAAGGTTACAGAAATTTGTCCCAGCCAGACTAATCAAAACGATGCTAGTAGGTTGCATTCTAATCCCGGCTATTAAGTATATTTTGGAATTTGTCAGGTAACCTATAACCTAAACGTTCACGGGTTCAAAGGTTCACGGGTTCAAAGGTTTAGAGGTTCAGAAAAAAGGGATCACGCCGGATGCGCACCACATCCCTCGATGTGATGGAGTTCATGCACCGCTTTCTACAGCATGTCCTGCCCAGCGGCTTCATGAAAGTACGCTATTACGGCTTCCTCCATCCGGGATGCTCCATTTCCTTTGAGGAGATCGCAGATATGATCCGTAAGGCATGTGGGCTGACAATAGCCGATGCAGATGCAGCGGAAGCCCCTTCCAGCGCCCGGACGACGACACCTGTCTGTCCGGTTTCCGGAGCAATACCCCTATACCACAAAAGCTCGCACACAACCGGGCTTCTTGAACAATGGATTGAGATCGACCTTACCTGGATCGAATCAATCCTTATTATGGTTATGTTTTCTCTTTATATTCTCGAAAGCTGGCCAGTAAATCCGCAAACGACTTCGGTTTATATTTCTTGAAGCCTTCCTCGTCCACGTACAGGAAATCATACGTCACATCCGACTGCATCCCGTTGATGTCTTCGCACCATTGCCGTAACCGGGCCATTTTCAAGGGTACGTCGAGGTCCTCCTGGCCCTTGGTTTCGACGATGACCGTATGTTTGTCAGAGAGCTTGACGATAAAGTCCGGATAGTAGTTGGAAATGTCGCCATCGGAGTTCACGTAATCGAGCTTGAAATGCACGGCCAGATAGTTTTTTGCGTATGACAATACATCTGAGCAATCTTCGAGGAAACCGGCGAAGCGAAGTTCCAGTTGGCTGTCACCAATGATTCGGTTGAAGACGCTTTTCTTCGGGACCAGGTAGCCCTGGTCTTTGGCTACAAAGGGGCGGGTCTGGCGGAGCTTGATAGTGTCG